>JANTGO010000123.1 GCA_024763015.1 Flavobacteriaceae bacterium | reverse complement strand
ATTTGTGTTCGGATTAATAAATTCTTCATAGTCCTCTCTTGACAATTTGCTAAAAAATTCATCATCCTTTCTAAGATAGTTTATTGGTCGGTAAATAGTATTATTATTATTTCTGTCCCTTAAACTTCCTAATCTTCCAACATATAAAATACATATTTCATTTTCTTCATTATTGACCAGCCAGCCCATTTTTAGGCGATTAGCATCAGTTACGACACTATACAAATTGGCATTGGCCATATCTCTAAATGAAAAACGTTCGGGTTTATTAAAAAATCCTAATTTCCCAAACCCCATAATTTCCACCACCGAACGTAACATATTCCGGATAGAACTTCCGGGGATATAATATTGTTTATTGCCATTTTCATCTTTTATATGACAAAATTCTTTGGATATTTTCTTGTCTTTATTTAAGTAATATTCATCCCCTTCTTCATAAGGTTTGCGTATAAATATCGGCGTTTCTGCTTTAATTTCCAATTCAATTTTACCGCTTAATCCGTTTTTAAATGGAATGTCATGATTTACCAATTCCGCCCACGGAGGAAAAAATACTTCTTTGTTTAGGGGAACAAAATTATAAGGTGCTTTTACATTTGCCATAACTTATGCGTTTTTTGTGTTTTCAAATCCTTTAAATAATCTTACAATAGGTTGCCAAGTTTTGTAGCCGTCACTAACCGGATTGTTTTGTAATTCATAGACACGTTCAAAAATTAAGAGTTTGTCCGTAAATTTGTGAGACGGGTATTTTATTTCTTTTTTGTCAAATCTTTTATTATCCTTAAAATCATCATAAGCAAATACGAAACAACGTAATTTGCCATCAATGTTTTTAATATGTATTGAATGCGCTTCGTCTTTCAAGTATGCTTCCAATATTTTATCTTGTGGTTTTTTGTCTTTGCTTAACTTATTAAAACCTATTTTTTCATCATCATAAATATAGGGCTTTTTGCCTTCTACCATCCAAATATAGCCTGTTAGTGATTTGTCTTTAAATTGATTGACTAAATCCTCGTAATCATTTACTTTATTTATTATTTCATTCGTTGTCATTGCTTTGAGTTTTTAGTGTTACTATACCGTGTCCTTTATTGACCAAACCGCCTATAGGCAACATACCATTTTTCATATCTTCAATAGCTTTGTTGAGATAAGTTGTGTCGGTATCTTTTTTAGTTTTGACTTTTAGTGTAAATTCATCTATTGACAAGACTTTTTCGCTATACAATGCCGAATCAATAGTGCCACCGGTAAAACGGTCTATTTTGTTGTGATAAAAAATATGTTCTTTTACTTTATTTTTATCCAAGAAAACGTCTTTGATGATTACTTTTCCTGCTGCACCTTTATCATTCTTACTGTCTTTGGCATTACCAAAAATGGCTTTGACGCCGGCATTGTTCTCTTCAATATAATCTTTATAGACTTGTTTTGGATTGAATTCAGTTTTTTCCAATTCATTTAATAATTGTTCTAAAAATTCTTTTTGTTTTTCTAACTCGTCAAGATTATCTGCAAGCTGTAAATTGCTTAAATCAAATTTTTCAAGAAATTGTGGATCTTTAAAATAATTGTCAATTATATCTTCCACATAATTTTCATTTTCTCTATTGTAGTGAAATGCAACACGGTGTGCCAAAGCACCTTTGACACTTGTACCGGGAATGACGAAATCGTCTTTATCTTTAAAAACCAGTTTATTTTCTTTATATTCTATGACCGGTTCTTGATAATTTACGGCATCTACATCTATATCGCCCAAACCGGCACCAAAATGAAAAAAGCTGTCTTTGCCAAAAAATGTCTCACTATGTTCATTGTAGATTTTGGTTATATCTGCTACATTTGTTTTAATATTAAAAACGGCATTATCAATACTATTCAAATCTACATCGTGGTTTAAATATTTGGTTTGAGAAAGATTATCGGATAAATCAAATTTTGTTTCTTTAATTTCTATGACTTTTAATTCGCCAAAATTGTTAAACTCACCACTACCTAAATAAAAATCATTGCGGTAAAAAGTGTTTAGAATGTCTTTCCAATTTTCATCGTTTTCTTTTTCCAACTGCAATTCTATTTCAAATTTGAAACGCGAACCTTTAAATACCACTTCTGTATCGAACTTGCTCCCTTCTTTGGCAGAACCGTATTCGTTAATAGCCGTGTGTTGTCGTATTGGCAATTTGAAATATCGTTTAAGAAAGGCATTTGCTATCTCTTCCGGTTGTTGCCTTACTTTCATTTTATCATCCAATAAAAAAGCTTCGCTGATGATGATATTTGAGCCTTTGGGTTGGTCTTTATTATCATCGGGATTATCGCCAAAAACCGCTACATTTGGCAATTTTTTTCGCAAATAGCCGGCAATAGCCGTTCCCGGTATATAGGGTAAGTCATTAAAATCTTTTTCTACAGGACTGTCTTGGTCGTAGTATAGCGAATCGCTGCCAACCGCCAAAGGCGTTTTGGCTTCTACAATGATTTGCGCAACGTATCTGATTGGAAATTGTATAGCCATAATTATTGTTTTTCTATTTTAGATATTACTTTTTTTGCTAATTTTCGTAAACCGAAATTTTTATCTTTTTCAATTAAACAATCATCAAGATAATCCATGATGATTTTAATATCACTTTTATCCCATTTGTTTATTCCGCCATAAAAAATAGATTGTACCCGACCGTTTATTTCTTCTTCACTCGCAATTATTTCTAACAATTCTTCATCCGTTTTTGCTCTTGTCGTGGCATCAAATAACCTTGCCCATTGGCTTTTTGTAATTTTACGCAAAAAAGGATTATCAGAAATGGTTTTTTTAGCTAAATTATCCACTTCTATTTCCCACATTTGCCGGTTAAATCGATTTTTAATAATTTTAATAACTGGTAAATCATTATCATCAATGTCAACTTTGTCTATGATACTTGTAACGTGATTATTTGATGGGGTTGGTGTATCCAAAACCAGTTCTTTTTCTATTAAAAACGATGGATTAATCAATACCCTGCCATAACCTTCTGTTAAAAAACAGCCAATACCTTTGTTGAGCTTATCCTTAATAAATTCTACATCATTTTTAAAAACAAACACGGAACCTTTTTCTATAATCAGCCGTTCAAAATCCCAGTTTCGCCTAAAAAAATTATAAGGAGCAAAAGTTCTAAACCTGATTTGTGATTTTTCCCAGTCTATTTCTGCTTCTGAATTGCCCGTCAATTGTTCGGCTGTTGGTGTGGCAGTAAATTCGCCATAATCATTTAAAAAACACAAGTTGCTTTCGGCATATAAATATTTACCTTTATCGTTTTGATTTTCATTATTTACTTGCTCATCTTTGTACTCAATTTTTACGGCACCGCCAAATTCTGCGGTTTTACTCTTACCAAAATATTTGGTTTTACCGTTAAGTATGCCGATAATTTTCTCTAAATATGCTGTATTATCCGAACGCACGCTAAATTCAAAAACTTGTCCGCGCTTAATATAATGATACGAAAACAAACCGCTTTTTTTAGCGCTTCTATCTATTCGCGAACGGGTTGATTTCATTCGTTCGGCATAAGCAATATTTTTTATTTTATATCTGCCATTTTCTTCTATTAAATATCCGTTACGTATTTGTTTTAACTTTTTATCTGTCCAATCTTTATCTTCCAGTTCGTGAAAATTATAAATTTTATTTATTTCACTATTCTTGTCCTTATAAAAACTCAAAGGTACTTTACAGCTTCGTTTGTCGTTTATTGTTAAATGTGCATCTCCAAATTGCACCCGACCGTTAAAAATAACATCATCAAATTCTTCGGAGTCGCCATTGTTTATAGCACCGGCAACAATACCCCGAAAAGTATTACCCGGAATATAATCCAACGAATCAGTATTTTGTCCGGTCTTGTCTTTTTTTACCAATATCATTGCTTCGGTTACGGTGCATTTAAAGTGTATTTCTTTTTTGTCATTTTTTATAAAAATATTTTCATTACTACTACTTTTATCAGATTTTGATACTGTGATTTTGGTTCGTCCCAATCCACGATGCCGGTCTTCGCCCAATAGTTTGAGCATTTTAGTAGCATTTTCTATTTTTTCAAAATCATCAACTGATAACTCGGAATTATCCTTTTTGTATAGGATATTAGTTTCCAATGTTACCGGAATAACCACTTCATTTTTACGTAAGGAATGTTCAACGGCTTGTTTCTCTTCATCTAATCGTGTGCTTGTTTTGGTGGTATACAAAAGATTTTTGATATTTTTGTCCAATTCGGTAAAAGTTTCGGGCAAATAAGCAGAGTTAAAACGTAATTGTTCGTCTTGTAATTTTTCTGTTGTAATGTGGTCATTTTTTTCTTGCCCAAATAATCTGATAGAATCTTTTTCAGAATAGCCGCATTCCAGAAAAGCATCACGCAAAAGTCCTTTTAGCGTTTTGCCGGGAATAAAAGGTAAATCGTTGTCGTCTTTTAGGATAATACTGTCTTTGCTGCCACCGGCTTTGCCACTTCCAATAGCCCAATTGGAATGTAATTTTATAATTAGTTTCATATTGTTTCGGTTTTAGTATTTACGGCTAATAAAGTGTGATAGTCTATATATACATCAGTATTTTTAATAATATTTTTGTAATCTTTTGTAGCTTTATTTTTTAAACGTTCCATTAATATTTTTTCTATTTGCGGTTGGTTAAATTTGGCGTCCGTCCATTCTCGCATAACATTTTTAGGCGAATCTTCATCTTTAAGTTTTTTGATATCTAGTAACAAATTATCAATATTTGAAGTGTCATTTATATTTTTCAAGGCATAAGGACCGTTTATAAATTCCGTACCATCAGCAGCGGTAAGTTCACGCTTGATAATTTCTTTATAATCTTCAATAATACTGTCTTGCACCTTGTAGAAATGCAGACAGGAAAATTTTCTTTTGCTTTTATTTTTAGCATATACACACAAATCTTCTGCCAATTCGGCCGAATAATGAAACGGAAATTTTTCTTTGACAAAGGCAATACCTGCGGCAGCAGTCATACCTTTGGTCAAATCATTTTTGCTCGTTTCTTCATCAAATGTCTTGAGATAAACTTTAGTAAATTCGATTGCCAAATCAGCTCGTATAATGACTGTAACATCATCGCCGCCTAGAATAATGGGACGCATAGGCAACTGTAACACATCTTTTCCTTCCCTATTTTTGGTGACTTTTCCTTCATTTGCAAAGACTTTTTTAACGGCTATCTTGTAAGCATTTAAGGTGCAATCATTTATAGCGTTTGAAAAGTTATTTAATTCTGAAAATTTATGTTTCGCTGTATCTAAAATACTTTTAATTTTCAATCCCATACTATTGCCGTCGATATGAATAACTGCCAACCAACTGTGTTTGGCGTCTTTGGCTATTTCGGAAAACTCTTTGGGGTAAATTATTTCTTTTTCATCTATTTCTATATTTGTTTTTTTGGTTAAAGCTGTGGCATCACGATTGTCAAATTTGGCTTTGGTAACAAGGTCATAATATTTTTTATCACCACCATCTATTTTCGGTGTTACCGCAAAATCTCCCGAACGTCTGAATTTACTACGCAGGGTCAGTCCCAAATCGGTTTCATACAAAGGCAGATTGCGTTGGGCGCGCAATTTGGCGTCTAACATTTGTATCGCCTCATATTCTTTTCCATCATCTATCTCAACCACCGCTTGACTATACGGCACGCCGGGGGCTTTTGTTAACAAAAAGTTTTGATACTCCTTAAAGATTTTTTTCACCGTATCTTTGTCCGTTAAAAAACGAATATTGCCTGCTGCATTAAGCTGTTTAATTCCGGAAAGTTCATTCACAGTTAAAAAATTGTTAAACCAAGTGGTGCACATCTGTTCAATAATCTCACTACCACCGGCAATTTCTTTTAGCTTGTTGGTAGCAAAGATATAGGACTGTATTCCTTGAATCGTCAGTCCGTATAAGTAATTATAAGCCATATTAAATACAATTTTTCGTTTGGTATAAATTTAACAAAAAAATCTAAAAATAATTTATAGCTTCCAAAAAATAAAAAACAAAGTATTATTCCAGGAAATGCTGGACGAGTTAAACATTTTAAAAAGTAAAGATTAAATTCATTTTAGGTTTATATTTAAATCTTACTTTCCCCAAATCATGAAAATCCTTTATGCCATACAGGGAACTG
>JANTGO010000122.1 GCA_024763015.1 Flavobacteriaceae bacterium | reverse complement strand
TTGTTTTCGGCATTGCAATACAATGTATTTGTAGTAGTTATGTCTGTCGAATTGTTTGAAGGACTGTACAAATCCAGCTTATAAATTGTTGTAAAGCTCCAAGTATCAGACCATTGTGAAGTATTTGTCCCATCGGTAACTTTTACCCTCCAATAATAAGTTGTATCGTACAGTAACCCACTGTTGTGTTTGTAAATATAAGCGTAATTGTAATAATCACCTTGCGCCGTAACATAAGCAGGTGAATTAAAATTGGGCGTAGTATCCAATTCAAAGGTATAATTATTATAATCTGTAATACTATTTACAATATTACAAATCAAAGATATACTTGTATTAATCGAAGTTGAATTATTTGAGGGGCTATAAAGTGTCGGTACATTTATAGCCCAGGCAGTATTACTGATAATGATAAGCAACCATAGCAAATTTATTCTTAATTTTACTTTCATTTTTCTATATTTTATTCTTTTATTTAGTGGTGAAATCATTTTATTTAAAAATCATTCTTTTTTTCATATATAAATTAGTATCCATTAGCATCCATTTATATTAATGGCGACTATTTTTGTTCAATTAATGCAAATTTTTTCTTCTGTTTTGATATCATAAAGCCAGAGGCATTAAAAGACATAATTCCGTTATATGAAACCCATTTTCCTTCTTCAATTGAAAATTTAGCATTAGCTTTATAAATAAATTCCATACTGGTTTTTGTACTTTCTTTTGCAAATGGATTGTTAAAATCTCCTGATACATATTCTAATATATCATAATCAATTACAGCAATCGTTTCATCACCATCTTTTTTAATATCAGTTAATGTGACAATATTTTTCTTATTTGCCTTTTTACAAATAAAATTTTGGTCATTTGCAATAAAATTGACATTGTTTAATGTCCAAGTATCTCCTATTTTTAATTCTTTTTCAGGCAACTCGAAAAATAATGATAAAAGATTTTTTTGCGAACTCTTAAGCCAAAAACTATGCAACTTACCGGTTTTATATACTGAACCTCTTAACATAACCCCTTTCATCATTGATTGCATTATACTGGATATTTCATTAGTATCTTTTTTTTCTTTCTTTTTTTCTTTCGTAATCATTTTAATATCTACTACATTATCAAAATCAGATGAATTTGATAAAATAGTTAGTAGGTTCGTATTGCTAAATGATTTTTGTAATTTATTAAAAAAGTCTTTGCCTAAATTTTCTTTATCGGTTAATGCACTATCAATTATTTTATTAAACAATTTACCAAAATCCATTTCAAAAGTTGAATTTCCAATTACATTCATTACCGTTTCGTATTTTATACTTTTGTTAGTTGGAATTATCCATTTCATTTTAATGGTTTTATCTTTACTTGTTTTTGTTTCTTTTTTACTATAAATCTTGTTTGAGCAAGTAAAAGATAACAATCCAACTAGCGTAACAACTGTTAAAACTCTAAAAATTCTTTTATGTTTCATATTTCCTTTTCTATAATGTTTACAAGCAACTCATTTTATAAAAACAATTCGGCAACCATTTAACTTATAATACCATTGAACACCAAAAGTAATAAATTAAGCCGAATATTCAGGCATTTTTTGTATTTTTACACGGAAAATAGAAATGGATATGAATATAGCTTTATACGGATTTATGGGTGCCGGAAAAACGAGTTTGGGCAAAGCGCTTGCTACTAAACTCAATTATCTATTTGTCGATTTGGATGCTGAAATTACCAAGAAAACTAACAAAAGTATCAACGATATTTTTAAGGAAAAAGGAGAAATTGCTTTTAGAAAAATAGAACACGAAGTACTTAAAGAATTTATCAAAAAAAATGACACAAATGTCGTTTTATCTTTGGGTGGCGGTAGCATTTTGCAACCAACCAATCGTAAATTGTTGGAATTGCGTGCTTACAAAAACATATTTATCGATGTGGAAATCAATACTTTAATCAAACGATTAAAAAATGACAGAGCGCATCGTCCCCTGCTTAAAAATATAGCAGATAACGAATTTGACAATTATATAAAAGCCCTTTATACCAGTAGAAAATTCAGTTATGACAATTATGCCGAAATAAAAATTTCTGTAGAAAATGAAAGTTTTGATGCTACATTGCAAAAATTATATCTATATTTGAATGCTAATTAATGGATTATGAAAAATAAATCGATTTTACCTTTAATATTTGGCCTATTCCTTTTAACCGTCTCTTGCGAAAAAGAGATCATTTTACATCCCGAAAATTCTGAAGAAAAAGTGGTCGTAGAAGCGATGTTTACCGACAATCCCTTCGCTACGAGTGTTACGCTTACCAAGTCAAAAGGCATTTATGAAGGCATAACCGGACATCCAAAAATTACCGATGCCCAAGTAAAAATAATCGATGAGACCACGCAAGATGAAATCGTTTTTGCCAATGCCGGAAATGGCAAATATACCACATTCACAACCGGCATTACCGGACACCAATACAAGCTTGTTATCCAAGCAGAAGGACAAGAAATCACCGGAATGCAAACGATGTTAGCACCTGTAAATCTGCAACGTTTTGTCTCAACCCCTATTGAGAATCAAACAGATAAATACACTGTAAAAGCTATTTTTGACGATGTTCCCAATCAAAATGATTATTACTTATTTATCATCAACTACGCTGACCAAAGTGCCAATGTTGAACCCAGGTTTGAAGTCGCATCAGACTTGCTTTACAACACAGCCGATCATTCGCTGACCATTCCTGATGAAATATTCGATTATAACCAACAATGGATTATCTCTATGTTTCATATTGGCCGAAAAAATTACGATTATCTAAAAATAAACTTACGTGCGATGAAAGGATTGGTCAATGGAGCACATCCGTTTTATGGTATTTCGCTAGGCAATCCGCAGAACACCGTACAAGGCGATCAAGCTATGGGCTACTTTTTAGCTTCGCCGGTTGCCCTATCCCCTATTACAATTGGAAATTAACTAATAAAAACAACAAAAAATGGTTTTTAAAATTGAAAATTACATCAGGGACGTAAAAGATTTCCCTAAAGAAGGTATTGTTTTTAAAGATATCACTCCTTTATTGGCAGATGCAGACGCCCTACAAAAAACAACTGAAGAATTGTTAAAATTGGTACCCAGCGACATTGACAAAGTCATTGGAATTGAAGCACGCGGTTTCTTTTTTGGCAGCTTATTAGCCACGCATTTAAATGCGGGTTTTGTACCCGTAAGAAAACCAGGAAAGTTACCATACAAAACTTTTGAAGAAAGCTATGCACTGGAATATGGCACCGATAAGCTCTGCATGCACATCGATGCGATTAAAAAAGGAGAAAGCGTTCTGATTCACGATGACGTATTGGCAACAGGCGGTACGGCACAAGCTGTCGCAAAACTTGTAGAAAAAGCCGGTGGCGAAGTCGTTATGCTAAACTTTTTGATAGAACTTTCGTTTTTAAACGGCAAGGACAAATTAGAAGGATATCAGACTAGCAGTTTGCTCACCTACTAAACTATAATTTTATATATTGGACAAAAATTAAGAAAATAATGCGATATATCATTTACTTTCGATTTACTTTTCATTAAATTTGTTACCATATTAAAAAAATCAAGTCATGAATAAAAAAGTAACTATAATCGGTGCCGGTAATGTAGGTGCCACCGTAGCAAATGTTGTTGCGAAAAAAAACATTGTTAACGAAGTTGTATTAATCGACATCAAACCCAATTTTGCCGAAGGTAAAGCTTTGGATATTTGGGAATCTTCTCACATCAACCACTTTGACACCAGAGTAAAAGGTTACACAGACGATTATGCAAAAACTGCTGATTCTGACGTAGTAGTTATCACTTCCGGTATTCCACGTAAACCGGGTATGAGTCGCGATGATTTAATTGGTATCAATGCAAAAATCATGAAAGATGTATCTCAAAAAGCATTTGAATACTCGCCTAATGCCAAGTTTATCATCGTTGCCAATCCACTAGATGTAATGACTTACACCGCTTTCTTATCAACCGGATTACCTCGCACGCAAGTATTTGGTATGGCAGGTGTATTAGACACCGGACGTTTTGAAGCGTTTATAGCCGAAGAACTAAACGTATCGCCAAAAGATGTTAACGCCATGCTTATGGGTGGTCATGGCGACACGATGGTGCCCCTACCCAGATTGACCAGTGTTTCCGGTATTCCGTTACCCGAATTAATGGATGCTGACAAAATTCAACAACTCGTAGAACGTACCAAAAAAGGTGGTGGTGAAATCGTTAAATTACTAGGCACTTCCGCTTGGTATGCCCCCGGTGCTGCTGCTGCAGAAATGGTAGAAGCAGTTATTTTAAACTCTCACAGAGTTTTACCCGTTTGCGTTATGTTAGACGGCGAATACGGACAACATAATGTTGCTTTAGGTGTTCCTGTAAAATTAGGTCATAATGGTATTGAAGAAATTATCGACTTAAAACTTAACGACGAAGAAATGGAATTGATGAACATATCAGCAAATCATGTAAAAGCTGTTATGGAAGTATTAGATGATTTAAAAATATTCTAATGTTTCATTATTAAGTCTTAAAAAAACAGAAAAAGTCGGGAAATTTCCCGACTTTTTTACATTAATATAAATTGTGTGACAAAATCATAAGATTTATCATATTTTATTGAAATATTTTGCTTACTTTTAGTGTCAAATTTTAACTAAAAAAATATAAAGCCATGAAAATTTACGATGACAAACACATTAAAAACGTTGCTTTTGTTGGAGCCCACGGTAGCGGCAAGACAACACTTGCCGAAACCATGCTTTTTGAAGCAGGATTAATAAAAAGACGCGGAACTATTGATAACAAAAACACCGTATCGGACTTTACAGATATAGAAAAAGAAAGACAAACCTCCATTTTTACCACACCACTTCACACAGAATGGAGAAACTACAAAATAAATATTATAGACACTCCCGGTTTGGATGATTTCATTGGTGAAATCGTTTCGGCTATGCGCGTGTCGGAAACAGCCTTGATGGTTGTAAATGGTGTACAAGGTGTAGAAGTCGGCACGGAAATTATTTGGGATTATATCGGTCGATTTAACCGCCCAAGCGTTTTTGTAATCAACCAAATAGACCATCCGGATTTAAAATTTGACGAAGCTTATAACAGTATTGTCGAACTTGCCGGTAAAAACGCTGTTAAAATCCAAATACCCTACAAAACACCCGACGGAAAACAAGCTATCATAGATGTGCTCAAAATGAAAATGTACGTGTTTGATCCCGAAGGAGGCAAACCCGAAAAACACGATATACCAAAAGACTTTAAAGAAGAAGCCGAAATGCTGCATAATGAGTTAATCGAAAAAGCAGCTGAAAACGATGAAGAATTGATGGAATTATTCTTTGAAAAAGGTACGCTAAACGAAGATGAGATGAAGCAAGGCATCAAAAAAGGCATGCTCAATCTGGAATTTTTCCCTGTATTTGTCGTCTCTGCACTAAACGATATGGGTAGCGGCAGGTTAATGGGCTTTATCGATAACGTTACGCCTTCTGCAGAAGACATGCCGGCAGAACAAAGTATGGAAGGAGAAATTATTGAACCTACAGCTTCAGGTGATCCTTCTATTTTTGTTTTCAAGACAAAATATGAAACCAATGTTGGTAAAATAAACTATTTTAAAGTCAAATCCGGTGAAATCAATACAGGTGACAAACTCGTAAACGGGAGAACGGGAGAATTAGAAAATCTCGGTCAATTATATATTATCAATGGTAAGCAAAGAGAAGCCGTCGAAAAGTTGGTTGCCGGCGATATAGGTGCCATTATCAAGCTTAAAAATACTGAAACTAGTGATTCTCTATATAAAGCAGAACATAAAATCACTTTTAAACCCATTCAGTTCCCTGCCCCTCGTATTAGAAAACTGGTAAAAGCAGCCAACAAAAATGAAGAAGAAAAATTGCAAGAGGCACTCAAAAAAATCCATAGCGAAGATCCTACCATCATCGTCAAATATGACAAAGAGATGAAACAACAAGTTTTGGCTTGTCAAGGTGAATTACACTTGGCTATATTAGATTGGATTTTGCAAAAAGAATATGGTATCAAAGCCGAATTTGAACAACCTCGTATATCCTATAGAGAAACCATTCAACGTCAGGCTTCGTCGAGTTACAGACACAAAAAACAATCAGGTGGTGCCGGACAATTTGG
>JANTGO010000121.1 GCA_024763015.1 Flavobacteriaceae bacterium | reverse complement strand
GCCCTCTGCTATGTTTATACAAACAAATATTTTTTTAAAAGAAACTTATTTTTTTTGTCAATCTTTAAAAATGGGCAGGAAAACTCAAAAAATACTTATGAACCGGATGTGAGAAGGCCTCCATTATCTTTTGGTCGCTGGCATCAGAAAATTCAACAATTTCATTGTTTTTTCTTAATAGATGTATGGGATGTTTGTTTTTGCTATAAGCAAGATTGCTTATTTTACCTGTAAAAATCAAATAGTCTAAATCTTGTTCATTAATAGGAAAATGTTTTAGGACTTCTGCCTTTTTTTGCTTGATTAATTCCGGTGAAAAATCCTCGTTTTGGATGCGCATTTTGTTCGTATGTTGCCGGTTGATAATCATATTGCTGAGGTATGACAGCACAAAATCATTATTTTTAGTCCATTTTTTAAGGTGATAAAGGATGTCTGAATCATCTATTTGAACAAATATTTTTATGGTTTCATCATCCGGTTTTTTTATGTTTTTATCAAAAAGATAAGCTAGATGATCACTCAGCGAGACTGCTAGCTTATTGCTGCGTAAATATTGCACGCGTTCCAAGACTTTTTCCAGAATTTTTTCAAACATAAGTCCGGTTTTGTGGTAATAAACTTGCCAGTACATTAATCGTCTGGAAATAAAGAATTTTTCAATCGAATAGATGCCTTTTTCTTCAATAACAATATGATTGTCAACCACATTCATCATTTTTATAAGTCGTTCGGAATTTACTTGCCCTTCGATAACACCTGAATAGAAGCTATCGCGGCGTAAATAATCCAAACGATCGACGTCTATTTGACTACTGATGAGTTCCGTTAGGAATTTTTTGTGGTAATTGCCCGTAAAAATATCGATGGCCAGAGATAATTTTCTCTTAAATTCTGAATTCATTTTTTGCATGAGCGCCAAGGAAAGGTCTTCATGTGAAATATTTTTTATAATGCTATATTCCAGTGCATGTGAGAAGGGGCCGTGTCCCATATCGTGAAGCAAAATAGCAATCAAAGCGGCTTCTTCTTCGTCTTTGTTAATGGATACGCCTTTGAATTTAAGCACATCAATAGCCGTTTGCATCAAATGCATGGCGCCTAAAACGTGTTGAAAACGAGTGTGATGCGCACCCGGATACACCAAATACGACAATCCCATCTGAGAAATGCGACGTAATCTTTGGAAATAAGGATGTTGAATGATATCAAAAATAAGCGTGCTTGGGATTTTGATAAAACCGTAAATCGGATCGTTGATAATCTTGTATTTATTCATCTTGACTTTTTCCAAAATTATGTTGTAAAACTTTTGTGCAAATTACAAAAAATATATCTTATGTATAGATTGTGAATAAAACTAAAAAAATATTTTCTTTTTTTCATAATAGTTTGTACTTTCGCAGACTAATATTTTAATTTAAAAATAAATTTAACAGAAGATGGCAATTTTACAACAAATTCAAAAAAGAACAGGATTTTTAATTATGATTATCGCCTTGGCATTATTTGCATTTATTATTCAAGGATTGATTAAAAATTCATCTACAATAGGAAAAGGAAATTCAACGGCAGTCGCAGAAATCGGCGGAAGGAAAATATCAAGAGACGAATTTCAGAAAGAAGTCGCGTTATTGCAAAAACAAAATCCGCGTATATCTAACATGCAAGCTGTAAAAGCTATTTGGGATCGTACCGTAAGAGAAGGCGTTTTGAATAACCAGTTTGAAGAATTAGGAATCAAAGTTGGTCCTGAGCGAATGAGAACTTTGATAGTTGAAAATCCATCAATTAAACAAGCCTTTACCAATAAACAAGGCGTTTTTGATCAAAATGCATTACTTGACTATATGAACAATGTAGAAAAAAGCAAAAATTCAAATCCCGAATTGTATTCACAATGGCAAAGTTTTAAAAAGAATTTAAAAGAAGCTGAAAAAGAAAAGATTTATATGAATTTGGTAAAAGCCGGATTAAATCCAACTATCAAAGAAGGTGAAAGATCTTATCATTTTGATAATGATTTAGTTGATTTTAAATTTGCAGCGGTTTCTTATGGAAGTATTCCGGATTCAACCCTTACAGTTACCAAAGAAGATATTAACAACTACGTTTCTAAACACCCTGATCAATACAAGGCTGAAGAAAGCAGGGATATAGAATATGTCTTTATTCCATTGGTTCCTTCTCATGAAGATAAGGAAGAAATTACCCAAAAATTAAAAAAACTTATCAATGATAAAAAAGTTTTGAAAGACGGGAAGGAAGTAGTTGAGAATGGTTTCAAAAACACTGAGGATGCCGAAGCATTTGCACAGCAGCATTCCGATGTAAAACGTCCTGCTCGTTGGGCATTTAAAAACGATTTGCCAAAAGTTTATGCCGATACCATTATCAACCTTGCCGAAGGTGATGTTTATGGACCTTATATCGTTAACAATCAGGTGTATTTAACCAAAGTTTTGGCAAGTAAAAAGATGCCTGATTCTGCAAAAGCTTCACATATTTTAATCGCTTATAAAGGCTCAAGAAGTGCTAAGCCAAATACAACGAGAACAAAGGAAGAAGCTAAGAAAAAAGCCGATAGTATTTTGCGAATTGTAAAAAGAAATCCTTCAAAATTTGCTGATTATGCCAAAGAGTTATCAGAAGGTCCTACCAAGACAAAAGGTGGTGATTTAGGTTGGTTTACTTATGGCAGAATGGTACCTGAGTTTAATGATTTTATTTTTTCGGGTCAAAAAGGAAAAATGGGTGTTGTGGAAACACAATTTGGTTTTCATGTCATTAAAATCGACGATATGAAAGCACCTAAAAAAGCAGTTAAAATTGTTAATATAATTAGGAATGTTGAGCCGTCGAATAAAACAGAGAATCAAGTATTTGCCAAGGCTGCAAAATTTGCAAGCGAAGCAACCGGTACAGATAACTTTAGCAAATTGGCCAAAGATAAAGGCTATCAAGCCAAACCTATTCAAAAAATTGGTCGTTATGAAGACAATTTAGCCGGAATTGGTAAAAATAGAGATATCGTCAGATGGGCATACAAAAAAGATAGAAAAGTGGGTGATGTTGCCAAGTTCGATACGGATAAAGGTCACATCGTTGTGTACCTTACTGCCATAAGAGATAAAGGTTTGATGTCAGCAGAAGAAGCTTCTCCTTTGGTAAAAAATATTTTGCTCAAACAAAAGAAAGCTGAAATTATCAAAAAGAAAATGACAGGAACAACTTTATCAGAAATTGCAAAGAACTCAGGTGGTAAAGTAGGTATGGCAAACGGTGAGAGTTTGAAAAGCCCTGTTGTGCCGGGTTATGGTAAAGAGCCCAAAGTAGTTGCCAAAGCTTTTGCATTGGCACCCGGAACATTGTCAAAACCCATTGCAGGCGAACGTGCTGTATATGTTGTCAAAACGATAAAAATAAAAAAAGCAGCTGACATCAAAAATTATATTCCTTATGTTGAAAAACTAAAAAAACAAGCACAAGCAGGTATTAGCAAAAAGGTGGTGGATGCATTAAAAGAAAAAGAGGATATCGAAGATAACCGATCTATGATTTACCAATAAATTATCATTAAATAACATTATGAAAAAGGCCTGTATTTAATACGGGCTTTTTTTGTGTTATATCGTAATTGGTTTTTGAAATTAAAATGGCATAACTTGCCATAATGTTGTAAATTTGTGTTTTCATAAATCAATATGAAAAATTTATATACTATAAATTCATTTAGAATGCTAAAAAATCATGAAAACACTCGATCAAATAAATTTTAAAAATAAAAAAGCTCTTGTAAGAGTAGATTTTAATGTTCCTTTAAACGATAAATTTGAGGTAACGGATAACACCCGAATTGTAGCGGCAAAACCCAGTATCGATAAAATTGTAGCTGATGGCGGTATCGCCATTTTAATGTCGCATTTGGGAAGACCAAAAGGCAAAGAAGCAAAATTTTCACTGAAGCATATTGTTCCTGAAGTAGAAAAAGTATTGGGTAGAAAAATAAAATTTGCAAGTGATAGTATTGGTCAAGATGTTGAAAAAGCGGTAGAAGCTTTAAAACCAGGCGATATTTTATTGCTGGAAAACCTTCGTTTTTATCCCGAAGAAAAAAAAGGTGATGTGGACTTTGCTAAATCTTTGGCAAAATTGGCTGATTATTATGTCAATGATGCATTTGGTACCGCACACCGTGCGCATGCTTCTACGGCCGTAATTGCTGATTTTTTTGATAAAGAGCACAAAGCTTTTGGTAAACTTTTGGAAAAAGAAGTGAAGAGCATTCAAAAAGCATTGGGCGAAGGCAATAGACCCATTACGGCTATTATTGGAGGCGCAAAAGTTTCTAGCAAGATTGGTGTCATCGAAAATCTTATTGATAAAGTTGACAACTTGATAATTGTGGGCGGTATGGCTTATACGTTTCTAAAGGCATTGGGCAATAAAATCGGCGATTCTATCGTTGAAGATGACAAAATTGATTTAGCCAAAAAAATATTAGAAAAAATCAGAGCAAAAGGCGTTCGTTTGATATTGCCGGTTGATTTGGTCGTGGCTGATAAATTTAGCAACGATGCCAATACGAAAGTGGTATCGATAGGTCAAATTCCGGATCATTGGCAAGGGCTGGATATCGGACCCGAAACGATTAAGATGATTGATGCTGTAATTCAAGACTCCAAAACGATTATCTGGAATGGCCCTGCGGGTGTTTTTGAGTTTGAAAAATTTGCTCACGGAACCGAATCTATTGGACTTTCTATTGGAAAAGCATCTGTAAAAGGCGCTTATTCATTGGTAGGCGGCGGTGATTCTGTTGCAGCCGTTAAAAAACTTGGCTTGACCGATAAGATTAGCTATATTTCGACAGGTGGTGGTGCACTGCTCGAAATGCTCGAAGGAAAAGACTTGCCGGGTATCAAGGCACTTATGTAGTTGTATGGCAGTCATTATTATAAAAAATAAAAAATTATAAAATATTATATGAAGAAATTCATAACATCATTATTAGTGTTTTGCAGTGCAATGTTTTCATTGTATGCGCAAGGTGATACGATTTTTTTAAATGATAATACCGGAAAAATTGTAAATGATACTATTTCTATTAACCAATTGAACAAACATGGGGTTAAAGTTATCAGTGTTACGGAAAATACAGCACAAGTATCTGATACCATTCGATTGGATTCCGATGTGAATGATGTAGAAAATAATCAGGTTCAAAGTCTTGATGCTTCCTTAGAGATTAATAATGTAGTGCTCAAAGATTTGCCCAAAACCCGTAGAATGGATAGTTTGTGGTTCAAAAATTTGTACCAGCCGGTTTTATATGATAGTATTATAGATGTAAAAAATGCCATTGATAAAGAAGTCCCAATGTCACTGGATACCCTCCAAATCAAACAACAATTGCATTTGCTCAATCAGAAAACGCAAATGAGCATTGTGTATCATCCGGCATTGGTTAGAACCATTAAGGTATTCTTAAAAAACAGAAAGAAAAGTCTAGGTCGTTTGTTTGGAATGGCGCAATATTACTTTCCCATTTTTGAAGAAAAATTGGCTAAATATGATATCCCACTGGAAATGAAATATTTAGCAATAGTTGAATCGGCTTTGAATCCTAGAGCTGTTTCCAGAGCTGGCGCAGGTGGTTTGTGGCAGTTTATGTATTCAACCGGAAAAATGTATGATTTAGAAATCAATACCTATGTCGATGAGCGCTTTAATCCCATACAAGAGACCGAAGCGGCTTGTAAGCACATGCAAGACCTCTACAAAATTTTTAAAGATTGGAATTTGGTTTTGGCGGCATATAACTCGGGCGCAGGTAATGTAACCAAAGCTATTCGTCGCTCCGGTGGTTACACCAATTATTGGAATATTCGTCCTTACTTACCTAGGGAGACTGCGGGTTATGTGCCCCTTTTTCAAGCAACACTTTTTTTAGGCGAATATGCGGAAGACTATGGAATCGTTACCAAAAAAAAGGATTTTCATTATATTGCAACAGACACGATTCAGGTGAAACATAGCATTTCGCTAGACCAAGTGTCACGCTTGCTTAAAATTGATTTGGACGAACTGGAATTTTTAAATCCGCAGTACAAGCTCAACATAATTCCCTACGTTGAAGGACAGCATTATACACTCAAACTACCTTTGGAATTGGTAGGTGTTTTTGTCAACAACGAAGACCTAATTTATGAGTTGGTACAAAAAGAGTT
>JANTGO010000120.1 GCA_024763015.1 Flavobacteriaceae bacterium | reverse complement strand
TTATGACAGTTGTTCAAAAAATGCTCAAACGCAAATGGGCATTCTCAAATCTGGTTAGTTTTTGCAAAATTCACCTGTTTAATTATATCCATCTGATAAAATTCCTTGAGAATCCGGATAAAGATTGTTAGAAAACATACGATGAATTGATACAGCCAACTCTATTTTAATGGGCTTACTTTCTAAAAGTAAAAACACTGAAATAATAACTGGTTAATATTCAGAAAAATAAGAAAGATTAAGTGTTATTTTATATTTTTATCGGACAGTAATGAATAACAATTAACATTGAAATGATTGTAACACTAATCGCTCTCCAGGTTGGTGTATTGACAAACAGAATTAGTAATGCAGCTATGATAATTAAAATCGGAATTACTTTAAATACCACTGTATATTCCTTTAACGTGCTTTCAGAACGCTCAATTTCGGATTGATAAAACGCAATTTCATCAGCCTTAAAAGCTTCTTCAAATTCTGAAATCCTTGATTTGTTGGTATAGAATAGCCCAAGCCCGATTGTCATAAGCAATATTCCTGCTACCAAAGTTGGAATGGTGTATGCTTTAGCTAAATCTGTTTTCCCTAATTGCCAAAATCCAACACTTGCGATTAAAAATCCAATCGCAAAAAAGATAAAGAAACGTGTTGAAAACACTTCGGCTTTTGCCCATTCTGTGGCTAATTTTAATAGTTCCATTTTAATTTAGTTTATATTTTTCTCTGTACTCGGATGGACTCATGCCTTCTTTCTTTTTGAATAGTCTCGAAAAATAGGGTGGATATTCAAATCCTAATTCATAAGCCACTTCCGAAATACTTTTATTCGGTTGTAATAATATATTTTTTGCTTCGTCAATTAGATGCAAGTGTAAATGTTCACTTGTGGTTTTACCGGTTTCTTTTTTTAAAGTATCACTTAAGTAACGTTGCGAAACAGATAGTTTATTTGCGATTTGTTCTATACTTGGAATGCCTTTTTCTTCTAGTTGTCCAGATTCAAAATATTCCGTTAAATACTGATTAAATTGCTCTAATAAATTGTTGGATATTTCCTTTCTATTTAAAAATTGTCTTTCATAGAAACGATTGGCATATTTTAGCAAGGTGTCCAGTTGCGAAATGATTATTTCTTTGCTGAAAGCATCCTGGTTATTTTGATACTCAATTTCAATATTTTCAACAATAGATTCTATTTGCTTTTCTTCTTTTGGCGAAAGGTGCAATGCCTCATTTACTGAATAGGCGAAGAAGCCATATTTCTTTATTTGTTGAGCTAATGCTGTTCCTTTCAAAAAATCTTCGTGGAAATTTATTGAAAATCCTTTTTGCTCAAAAACTACACGGTTATCCCATTGCAATACTTGTCTTGGGGAAATGAAAATTAAAGCTCCATTCGTGAAATCATACTTTGTTCGTCCGTAGTTTAAATTACCTGCTACATATTTTTTAAAACTAATTGAATAGCAATCATTCGTAATGGGTGGCGAACTTTCTCTTGGACAAGGTAGATAGCCATCGCCTTTCGAGTTGAACACGCTCAACATGGGATGCTCCGGTCGCGGCAATCCTACATAATCTAAATACGATGATAATGTTTTAAAATGTTTCATAATTCAAATTTAATTATTTCCACCATAGTGAAAATTTTTGGGTATTATCATTTAAAATTACTTTTTCTCCAATCATTGGGGTTATAATTCTTAAATCGGAATGTAATGCTGATTCAGTTATTTTTTTAAGCGGTTCATCCCAATCATGATTGGCTAAAGTGAATTTCCCGGAATGTACAGGCAGAACAACTTTTGCTTTTAAATCAGTTGCGGCTATTAATTGCTCTCCAGGTAGCATATGAATATATTTCCAATTTTTATTATACTGTCCATTTTCAAGAATCGCTAGGTCAAATGGTCCGAATTTTTCTCCTATTTCTTTGAGATGGCTGCCATAACCACTATCTCCTCCTATAAATAGAGAATAATTATTAGTTTTTAAGACAAATGAAGCCCATAAGGTTTGATTGCGTTTAAACCCTCTGCCTGAAAAATGTCGTGCTGGGGTAATATGAACGGTTAAATTATCATCAAGAGAAAATGAATCGAACCAGTCGCCTTCTAAAATTTTGTTTGAACTAAATCCCCAATGTTCTAAATGAGCACCATTACCAAGACCCGTAATCACGTTTTTTATTTTTGGTTTTAACTTTTTCAGCGTTTTGTAATCCATATGATCCCAATGATCGTGTGTTAAAAACAAGTAATCTATTTCAGGAATCTCATCTGTGGTGTAAATGTCAGTTCCTTTAAATGCTTTTGTTGTAAATGAAAGTGGAGATGCATTGCCGCTAAAAACGGGGTCGACCAATATTTTTTTACCATCCACTTGCATAAAATAAGAAGAATGCCCCATCCAAATGAGCACATTTTCTTCTGCACCAAGTTTTTTCAAATCAGTTTTAACCGAAGGTATTTTATTAGCTGGCTCCTTTGGTTTTGTGGAAAAAATGAATTCATACATCACTTTGCCATATCCAACACCTTCCGTAAGCATTGGTGTATGTTTTAAATTTTGAAAGCTACCGTTTTTATAATTGGGTGATTGTTCAATCTTCAACAAACGTGAACCCGTTGGATGTTTCCCGAATCGTTCTGTATTTAAAAAAAGTAGTGTTCCAATACCAATAATTACTATGATACTTAGTAGTCCAATCATTATTTTTTTGATTAAAGTAATTATAAATTCCATTTTATACCTGTTTCTTTTTCCGAAAGTTCCCACAGTCGTTTAGCAACTGCTTTATCTTTAGCGTGGGGTGATATTTTGTGTTCTCCAACCGGACCTACCCAATTGCTTCTACCTGTTGGTCCGTAGAAACCGCTTTGATCTAAATTTTGTTCTGTTGCACACATCAATTGCGGATAAGCCCCTTTTTCAGCCGATTGTGTTAATGGGGATAACTTCATCAAATTAAAGATAAATTTCATCATAAAACTACCACTGGTATTTATCAGGTTGGTTCTCGAAGAACCCGGATGACAAGCATAGGCTTTCACATCCGTTTTACCTGCTGCTGCTAATCTATCCTGTAATTCGTACATTGACATGATCTGTGCGAGTTTACTTTGACTGTAAGCATTATTAGGCGTGTAATCTTTTTCCCAATTCAAATCAACAAATTTTATGGTTTTTATACCCATATCATATCCCATACTTCCCACGGTTACAATACGTCCTTTGGATTTTTCGATAAGTGGAAACAATAAAGCTTGCAATGTCCAATTTCCAAAGTAATTGGTAGCCATCTGAATTTCCCAGCCATCTATACTTAAAGTTCTTTTGGGTACCTGGGCAATGGCTGCATTGCAAATAAGAGCATCAATTTTTGAAACGGTATTCAATACTTCTTCAGCTGCTTTTTTTACAGAATCTTGTTTGGATAAGTCCATTTGAATGTTGGTTACATCAATACCACCACCCAATTCTTGTTTCAATGTTGCGATGGTGTCTTCTGCTTTTTTAGGATTCCTATTGAGCATTACCACTTTTGCTCCCTTTGAAAGCAATATTCTCGTTGCTTCAAAACCTGTTCCGCTTGTGGTACCCGTTACAACGAATACTTTTTCGTTCAAATTTCCGATTCTATCAGGTGTCCAACCCTTTTTACCAAATTGATTTGTTTTCATTTTTGCCTATTTTTTGAGTGTTAAAAATTATATGGCAAAGTTCGGATGACAAAGGTCTTATTTCCTTATACGATTTTACGAATATTGTATACTTTTTGGTGGGTCATAATTACACAAACGGCTTTAATATAGTGAGTTTGGCACCTGCCGGTAAGGCAGGTTTCAACGCAATAATTGTTCAATTTACTTTCATATATTTTTATTGCTAACATCTTCATATTTAGCACTATTTGCAAATGTGGTATATTTTTTATTGCGTACAGTTGTTTAATTCAGTTTAATTACAAATACTCAAAATGAATTAACAGGCTGACTATTCCTATCAAAATACATAATAAGGAACCTACTAGTCCTTTAAAAAACATTGCTATTTCCCAAGCATCTTTGTATATTATCCTCCAAAAATGACACACTTTTGAAACAAATCTAATAAAACTGAGACAAATTAAAAATCAAAACCCTTGCAATGCAAGGCATTGCAAGGGTTTGAATGGAGACTAAAAAAGTTTCAGTGGAGATGGAGGGACTCGAACCCTCGTCCAAACAAGCAACCAAAACACTTTCTACATGCTTAGTTTTTATTTGATTTTCGTCCCGTAGCCGACTAAAAACAATCTACTCCGGGCTTAGCTTCTTAAATTTCGAAATGTAACCGAAGCCTTTAAATTTCTAGGTTTACTTTTACGATGCCTCCTTACTGAACGCCGTGAACCAGGGCTTTCAAGAGACATTTAGCTTTCCCGCCTGGCGGGACTAGGCAATATCCTACTGTAATTCAGATTATGCAGCTAAAGCGTAGTTATCTTCGCCGTTTATAAAGTTGAAATCGTGATTTACGAGAACTATTTCATTACTCGGCATGCTTATATTCTGACTGATCTCGCTGTCAAAACCGGTCATCCCCATAATTTAAAAGAACTTAAGTGTGCAAATGTATAAATTTCAATTGTAAAACTTGTACTTTCGTGGCAAACCAAATACTTTTGTACAAAATTTATACCAAACCCAAATAATCTGCCATCTTTACAAAAAAATATTTTTTATGAAATTCGCCATTATCAAAGAACGTAAGAATCCACCCGATAAACGTGTTGTTCTTACTCCCAAAGCCTGCCAAAAACTTTTAAAATCATTTCCTCATATTGAGATCAAGGTGGAAAGTTCAGAGGTCAGGACCTTTTCTGATGAGGATTATAAAAATATTGGTTTGGAAGTAACCAAAAAAGTTGACGATTGTGATGTGATGCTCGGAGTAAAAGAAGTTCCTGCAGAAGCTTTGATACCAAATAAAAAATATTTCTTTTTTTCACATACCATTAAAAAGCAACCCTATAACCGCAAATTATTACAGACAGTACTCGATAAAAACATCGAACTTTACGATCACGAGGTGATCACCGATAAAAAAGGGATACGCTTGGTAGCCTTTGGCCGTTACGCCGGAATTGTAGGAGCATACAATGGCATTAGAACTTATGGTTTAAAAACTAAAAGCTTTGAACTGCCAAAAGCCAATACCTTACATCACCAACCTGATCTGATCAATGAACTGAAAAAAATAAAACTCCCCGCCATTAAGATCGTTCTAACAGGTAAAGGAAGAGTAAGCAACGGTGCCAAAGAGATGCTGGAGGGAATGGGAATCAAAGAAGTAGATTATAACGATTATCTGACCAAAAACTTCAATGAAGCTGTTTTTACACAAATCGATGTACTGGAATACAACAAAAGAAAAGACGGTAAAGTAATTGATATGTACGATTTCTTTAAACATCCGGAAGCTTATAAAAGCGACTTTTTCAGATTTGCCAAAGTAAGCGATGTTTATATCGCCTGTCATTTTTACGCAACAGGAGCTCCTTTTTTGTTTACTAGGGAAGATGCTAAATTGCCCGATTTTAAGATCAAAGTGGTTGCCGACATCAGTTGCGATATCGACGGACCTGTTGCCTCTACCCTGCGCGCCTCAACTATTGCCGATCCCGTTTATGGCTACGACCCTTTCGGTGAAAAAGAAACAGATTACCTGAAAAAAGAGGCCATTGCCGTGATGGCCGTTGATAACCTGCCTAACGAATTACCAAAAGATGCATCAGAGGGATTCTCAGAGAATTTTGTAAAATATGTAATTCCAGCCTTTTTTAATGGAGATGAAGACGGAATCCTCGAAAGAGCCCGGATGACACAAAATGGCAAACTGACCGATCATTTTGCATATTTGCAGGATTTTGTGGATGGAAAAGAGTAAAACTAAAAAATGAACAAATAATTTTCCGGTTTGATTTTAAAATTTACCTTAAATTTTATTATCTTAACGCCTCCGTTTTTAACAGGGATTATTGTCGTCTGTTTCCTCTCCGGATTCATATAATCTCAGCATGATATTCTTTTAAAAAAAATATCATTCAGTTGGCTATAAGGAATTTTTTAATATCATCTAATATTGTTTAAAAATATATGACAATTTTAGTGATTTTTAAAATTTTTTTTATCTGTTTTTATTGTTAAGAAATTGTAAATTCAATAACCACGCGGCATTAGAAAAAGAATAGACATCAAAAAAAAATATTAACCGTAGATTGTTAATAATTAAATAAATCTGGATGTATTTTTTTTGGGTTTTAT
>JANTGO010000119.1 GCA_024763015.1 Flavobacteriaceae bacterium | reverse complement strand
ACGGCATGGTTGCTCAAAGCATTTCCGTTGTCGGTTAGCAATGCTTTGTAATTAAAACCTTCGGTTTGTGCAAATAGCAGGCTTGAGGTTAATAAGCTAAAAAATAAAATAATTTTTTCATCACAATTAATTTTATAGATTGATGTCTATCAAAATTACGAAATAGAAATATTGAATTCCAAAAAAACTGACGAACGGTCGATATGAGTTTACAAATGACACGTTTTGAGGCATGAATGACATATTTTGACCAGATTTTAACTGTCAAAATGTATAAAAATCTTATGAAAATGGTCTATTAAAACAATTGAATCAGAAAAATACCAAATAATATTTGCAAAACAAAGACCAATGAAGCGATGCTCAATGCTTTTTGTCCGTGTTTTAAAATCCCTGAAAAATGCACTTTTAGCCCAATGCCAACCATGGCTATTATCAGTAAATAATGACTGCTTTTGGCAATGATGTCAATCGTGTGTTGGGACAGCAAGTGTAAACTGGGAATTAAGCTCATCAAAATAAACCCGATGATAAAATAGGGGAAGACTTTCTTTTGTTTGTTGGATATGGCTTTTACTTTGTTTTGCTTGTGAAAAACACCGATTAAGACCAATACAACCGGTGTAAGCATAAGAATACGCATCATTTTGACAATGGTTGCCGTATGTCCCACGCCATCGTTTATAGAAAAGCCGGCTGCTACCACTTGCCCTACGGCTTGTAAGGTGTCACCGATTAAAAAACCTGAATGTACATCGGAGAAATGCATCACGACTTTGGACACAAATGGTAAGACAAAAATACCGATAGTCCCTAGAAAGTTCACGATGGCAACCGATAAACCCACATCCTCTTTGTCAGCTCCTATAATGCCTTCGGTAGCTGCAATGGCAGAACTGCCACAAATGCCATTTCCGATACCGAGCAACAAACCTAGTTTTGGTTTTAATCCAAATAGTTTTGAGAGCAACACCGCCGAAAAAATGGTGAAGCTAATGGATAATATAATCATAATGATGGATTTCCAACCCAATTCTTGTAAAATATTGAAATTTAATTTTACACCCATTAATACGATTGCCCAAGAGAGAATTTTCTTTTCGCTAAAACCAATGCCCGGCAATAAATTGGGTGACAAAGTAAAAAGGTTTCCAATGGCAATACCTAAAACAATCCCGATAGCTACTGCGCCTATGGGAATGAATTGAGATAGCCATAAACTGATGAGCGCTATAAGGATACTTAAAAATAATCCCGGAAGATATTTTTTCATAAATATGATGACTTTATGTGTTATTTTTTATAAAAGAGTTTTCCAGTAGTATATAAACCCACAAAAACAAAAACTGCAAATGTCAAACTGCTGATTGCCAATTGCATACCACCTGATAAAATATGTCCACTGGTACAACCACCTGCCAATCTTGCGCCAAAAATTAATACAAAACCGCCTACAAATGCCCAAATGATTCTTCGGGTTTTAGACAAACCAAATTTTGTTTCCCAAGCGCTGTAAATGAGTTGCCATTTAAAATCCTTTTTTACCAATGCCCAAATCAATGCTACTAAAAATGCCCCTGATAAAAATATCAACTCCCAGTGCCCCGGTGTTTTGATTTTATTTAAATAAATCGCATCGGTTAAGCCACTTAATTTAGCGCCTACATAAGGATATGAGGTTGAGGCGCCTATGGGTCTGTTGGTGGTAAATTTTAAGAAAACAATGGTGTTTAATATAGCCAACAATATGCCGGCAATCCACCATTTTTTGTCTTGTTGCGCTTGTTTATTAGGGATTTTATAAGCCAAATAACTAATCAGAATGCCAATGATAAAAACGCTTATATAATATCCGGCACTAAAACTGCCAAATAAGCTATAAAAAGAGATTTTGCCCCAATTGGTTTGTAATATATTTTGCAAATTGGGATAAATTAAAGTATATATCCAGCCGCCAAAGATGCCTCCGGTGATACCGATCCAAGCATCAAGCGCTCCTTGACCGGCAGAAACCGGCAAAGTCCCCGGACAATAACCCAAGACTGCCATACCGCCACCAAATAAGATGCCTCCTAAAACAATCCCCCATACAACAAATGGTTTGATATGAAAACTAGCCCAACCCAATCCCATAACGATGCTCAATAAAATAGTACCTACGCCAATGCTTAATAAAATAGCTTTGATAACCGTGTTGTTTTCAAAAGTTGCTTGTGCACTTATTACATTATATTTATTCAATCCTGCATAGGCGATAATCCAACCGAATAAAGCCCCAAAAATCACTATTATAAGTGTATGTTCCATCTTTTCTTTGTTTTTAAATTTAGCGCAAAGAACGGTTTTTTGTGATAACCAAACAAAGGAGTAATTGGAATGTGATATAACTAAGAGTTATGAGTAGATAAAACTTTAAATAAGAAAATGCGTCTAAAAATATTGAAAAGATAATTTAAATTTATAAGGCAAAATTAATAAACAAATCTACCAGCGAGTTTTGTTGTCCTTCGGGATAAATGAAATTGAAGAGGCGGGGAATTTTAAAATCATCAATTTCGATGACCTGCAATTCCTTGCGATTGAGTTCCTCTAAAATACTGTGCAATGACAAAAAAGCCAAAGCTTTGGATTGGCTCAAATAACTTTTGATGCCTTGGGTGCTACCGTATTCTAAAACTATCTTAAAATCGGATAATTTATAGTTTTTTTGACGGCAAAAATGGGCGATGACTTCACGGGTGCCCGAACCGCTTTCTCTAATAACCAAAGGCAATTTTTTGAGTTCTTCCAAGTTGATTTTACCTGATGTCGGGACTATTTTCGGATGTCCTACCAAAACAATTTCATCCTTTAAAAAAGTTTGATATTGAATGCCGAGGTGCTTGCTTTGTCCTTCAATAATTCCTAAATCAATTTGGTTTTCACGTAGTGCTTTTTCTATTAATTCTGTATTGCCATTTATGACACTTATTTGCAAATCGGGATAGCGCTCTTGAAATTTTTTGATAATGTTCGGTAAAACATATTGGGTCATAGTGGTACTAGCGCCTATTTTTAGTTTGCCTTGAAATTGGTTTTGCAGTTGCCCCAATTCAAAATACAATTCGTTGTATAGTTTATCGATTTTACGCGCATAATTCAAAAGGACTTTACCGGTTTCTGTCAAACTGATTTTGTTGCCGTGTCTAACAAAAAGTTTGGTCCGCAAGTCTTGTTCCAATTTATGGATGTGCTTGGTAACAGCCGGTTGTGTCATATATAATTCTTCGGCAGCTTTGGTAAAGCTAAGTTTTTCGGCTGTTTTTAAAAATACTTTTAAATTGGATTGCAACATTTTTTCGTGAGCGCTTTTTATTTGGCACAAATATGCCAAGAATTGGTGTCATTTCAAAACATAAACTCAGTTTTCTATTAGATAACTTGTTTCTAACAGCCGAATTTCATAAATATTTGCTACATTCTAGAACAACTTCTGTTTAATCAAAAAACATTGAGACGTATTCTTTATTAATATGAAATTATGTTATTTATACGAATTGAAAAGTATATAATCATAAAAACACATAACAATCTAATCTTCGGTATCAGCTTCAGGTGGTACCTGGATAGGAGCAGGAACGCCATTGACTATACCATTATTTTTAGCTGCTTCTTTATCGATATAAATTTGTGCTTCTTCGGTACTTTGATGGATTAAATGTACCTTTTTTAATCCGGTATTTTTAATGCCTTTTTTGATAAAAATAATGAGCAATGCCAAGATAATGATCCACCATAGAAACAATATAAATTTTTGTCCGGATATATCATCAGTAAACAATTCATATATTTTGTATTTCCCGGTCCAAACACCATTTTTTCCGGCAAGAACCGTGCTACTCAAAAAATGTTTATGGGCTTTATAAAACAGTGTAAAGGGCAAATAACCTACAGCAAATCCAATAAAACCGACCATCGTGTTGAGGTAACCCATTCCCAATCGCATATATGAACGGATTTCGCAACCGATGAGCAAAACTGCGCCCATTCCTAAAAGTAAACCGCCAATAAAACTACCGGCTGTTAAGGAATATTTGACTTTCCCGGCAAAAGCCGGTTCGGCACCAAAAAATGCCCAAGCCAAGATGATAAAACCCAGCATCACCACCCAATGCGTTGCCAAACCAATAAAAGGGGCATAGCTGCGCATCAAAGTTCTGGTAATTTTAGGAACAGCCATAAAAGCATATTTTTTGTCTTTTTTGGTCATATCTTTTCCGGTTTCCAACGCGACCAAGGAACATTCTGTTCCAAAGCCTGATTTTGCCAAACCAATACCGCCAATAACACCGGCAAATAGCGTGATTAGCACATAAAACCAACCTTCATGTGTTGTTGATTTATAAAAGGCATGTAGTTTTTCTCCTTTGATATGTTGCATCGAGTCGGCATTAAAAAAACCATTGTAAACGGCAACACCAACTAACAATAGAGCAAAAGCGAGACCCGTTAAATAATAAGGATTTCTTAATGGTTTATAACCCGGCTTATAAGTCGCTTGTTCCCCTTTATCGGCATTTTTGACATAAGATAAGGTTTCTTGGTGCTTAAAATAATTGGCTAATTTTAATTTCGCCATAATATAAAAAGCCAAAATACCACCCAAAGCCATAAAAATAACCGTTACCCAAGAGTGAATATTCATCATTGGGACACCGCCCAATAAGTGGTTTAAGGTGCAGCCACCTGCCAATCTCGTGCCATAACTAAACAAGATACCGCCTACGAAGGAGATCAACAACATTTTCTTGCTATAAAATGCCCAAGAACGGCTTTCATTTTCCATTTTGGCAACCAAATAACCGCCTAAAATCATTCCGACTATGGGCCAGCCGACACCGGGGACAAAGGCACCTGAGCTCGATGAAATTGTTTTTTCGGCGCCATCAACAATTATAGTGCCATATTTTCCATAAAATTCAGATTTAAAACCAAAAAGATTATTTATAAAAACTTCCAATCCCCTGAACATTTTGCCCAAATCTGTGGTTACAGTAATGGGTTTTAAATGTGCCTGTTTCCCGTGATTAACATTGTTTATCCATAATCCTAACATATAAATAATTTGTGCGATACCGAATAAAGCACCGGCATACACATAAGACCATTGATTTTTGATGAGTTTTTTTAAATTCATAATTTATAAATTCTGATTAAAAGTCGATTGCTACTCTACATAAATGCCCTGATAAATCGCCTAATATGAGATTTTTGTCATTGGCATATATGTAATTATACATAATACGGATATGTGAAGTTAGATACCAATTAAATCCTAGTGAAATATTATTTACTTGCTCGGCAACTGTCGGATTGACATCGACAATAGCTTGTGAAACTGTTAAATTTGAGTAACGTGCTACCAGTTCCAAAGCGCCAAGACCACCATTATCTATACTGTTTTTGGGCTTAAGGCTTCCAAAGGAAGCTTTTTTATAAGGTCGGTATTCTCCTGTTACAAAAAAAGATCCCATTACATAATAGCCGTTAGCCAAATAGTTTATTCTAGGAGCATTGATAAAAGACTGTGTTTTGTATTCTGCTTGTATAGAAATACTTTTGAAAGTGCTAGCAAATTCATAGCCCCACTCTCTACGATGGCTAGCGTTCGGAATAACATAGTGATATGTATCACCCATATGATTTTCGGCTCTAAATTTAAGGTCTTTATAAGGGCGATATGCATAATTCAAACCCAAATGAACCAAAATGTGTTTTTCGGAATTATTTATTGGTGTCGAAGTCATTCTGGCTGAAAAATTTTGTGGTTTTTCTAAATTTTTGTCCTTAAAACCTTCCAAGGTGCTGCCATTGTTTGTGTAAGCTATTTGTAAGCTTAATTTGCTGTTAAACAAACCGAAATTTTCATAATGTAGTCCGCTGCCCCAACGAAAGTTTTGTAAGGATGTGAGCATGGCACGTTCAAAAAATGGGCTGTATTTGCTGCTGGTTGCCATATCGAGCCCGGTGGGTTCTGCCATACTACCGATAGCAAAATTTCCCCATTTTTTATCGACATATTTTATATACACATCTCTAAAACCGATTATGCCATGCGAAAAATCTGTTTCAATTTTATATTTTATATGCGTGGCAATTTTACCCGATGCAGATAGATGTAGCCTTCGAAATTCATTACCGTTAAACCAATTATCGGACTTGTCTCGTTTTAGGAATTCGTAATCGTACTGAATACGTCCGTTGATTTTAATCGTTTTTTTAAAAATTTTTTTTTGTGCTGTAACTGATAATACTAAAAAAAGAAAAAAG
>JANTGO010000118.1 GCA_024763015.1 Flavobacteriaceae bacterium | reverse complement strand
TTTATAAATTAAACGATCATGTATTTTTATTTTCTGCAGGTAACTTACACGATGCATTGCATATTCATTTAGCAGAAATTCTTAGAATTGGTTTATTAAAAAAAGGAATTCTAAAATATCTTATTTCTACTATTTTTGTTTTGCCTATTGCCTTGGTTACTTTGCCCTTTTTGTTATTTTCTAAAAAGCGTTTTTTTATCATTACACCTTTAAAATCTTTTAATTTTATGAACCTATATACCAAGGTCAGGCATTTAAAAGTTGATTTAAAAAATGATTACAACTTATTGGAAATTGATGGCGATCTCATCATCATTCAAGATAGATTTATCGAAATAAAATATATTGACGAAATTGAGATTGTGGTAGGTTGAATTTTTCTAAAACAAAAGCTACCCATATTTGGATAGCTTTTATTCTAGTAAACTTGTTAGATTTATAATTTTTCAAATCTTGCTTGGAAGAAACGCAGATATTTAGGTTCGTAAACCATTTTTAATCCGGAAGCTTCTTTTGCTTTTTCATAAACTTCGATTACAGATTCTGCTACGACATCCATATGTGCTTGTGTGTAAACACGACGGGGGATGGTCAAACGAACCAGTTCTAATTTTGGATAATTATGTTTACCTGTTTCGGCATTTCTACCGGCAGAGACAACCCCACGTTCCATGGCACGTACGCCTGAATCTACATACAACTCAGCAGCCAATGTTTGTGCAGGAAATTCATCTTGTGTAAGTTGTGGGTAAAAAGCTTTGGCATCTAAGAATACACCATGTGTTCCTACGGGTTTTACAATGGGGACACCTGCTTTTAAGAGCAAATCACCTAAGTATTGTACTTGTCCTATTCTCGCTCTTTGATGTCCATCAGCAACCGATTCTTTGATACCGATAGCCATGGCTTCCATATCACGACCGGCTAATCCGCCATAAGTGTGCAATCCTTCATAAACCACGACCATATTTCGTGCTTCTTGAAAAACCTCGGGGTCATTGGTAGCTAAAAATCCACCGATGTTGACCAAAGCATCTTTTTTGGCACTCATCGTAGCATGGTCGGTAAGCAGGTTGATCTCTTTTACAATTTCTGCAACGGTCTTATCTTGATAACCCGCTTCTTTTTGTTGAATCATATAAGCATTCTCGGCAACACGTGTCATATCGTGTACAATGTCAATACCGTGTTTTTGCGTCAATTCTCTTACAGCTTTAAGGTTTCCTAATGAAATAGGTTGTCCGCCGGCCATGTTTACCGTTGTTGCCATAGCGACGTAAGGAATTTTATCAGCACCAACTTTGTCGATAAGCGCTTGCAATTTATTCAAATCGATATCGCCTTTAAACGGATATTCACTATTGGGGTCATGTGCTTCATCCACAATCACATCTACAAACTTGGCGCCTGCCATTTCTTGATGCAATTTTGTAGTAGTGAAATACATATTTCCGGGAATAAAATCGCCTTTTTTAATAAGGATTTTAGAAATCATATGCTCTGCAGCACGTCCTTGATGTGTGGGGACCAAATGCTTGTATCCGTAAACATTTTGTACGGTTTCTTCAAGGTGATAAAAGTTGCGACTACCTGCATAAGCTTCGTCGCCCAACATCATGCCTGCCCATTGTCGGTCACTCATGGCGCTGGTGCCACTGTCGGTTAATAAATCGATGTAAACATCTTCTGAACGAAGTAAAAATGTGTTGTAACCTGCATCTTTTATAGCTTTTAAACGTTCTTGTTTTGAAAGCATTTTAAGCGGTTCAACCATCTTAATTTTATAGGGCTCTGCCCAAGATCTCTTTTTCATATTTGGAATATTTTTATTTTTTTATTATAGATAGGCTAATTTATAAAAATATTCTTAAATATAAGGTGTTTTTTAAGGTAAAACTGAATATTTGATAATTTTCAAAATTTATTAATGTATTCAGAAAAATTCAAAAAGCAAGACGATTTTGTGTTGAATTATGTGTTAATATTTTAAATATCTTTATCGACCAATATTTGAATGGCAGCGGGCACACATTCTATATCGATAGGCAATTCACCACAAATTTCACCATCCGGAGAAACTATTTTTTCGTGTTTGGCTTCAAACCTAACCGATTTTGCTTGAATATATTGTACATAGGGTGATTCGATATAACTGCCATCAAAAATCTTGGGAAAGGTTTTGAGCAGTTGCCACCTGCTTATCTTGTTTAAGATGATGATATCAATTTTTCCATCATTAATTTTAGCTTTGGGTGCCATCAAAAAGTTGCCACCGGCATATTTTGAATTAGAAACGGTAATAAATGTATTGTCCATTTTGCTTTCTTTGCCATCGATAATCATTTTTAACGGATAGGTTTTAAGTCGTAAAGTATTGATTAATACGCCAATGGTATAGGCAAAACTGCCGAATAATTTGTATTTTAAAGCCGTAAGTGTAACATCAGTTGTAAAGCCAAATCCGGTCATATTGGCAAAGTAAAATGTTTTTTGTGTGCTTGTGACCTTTCCAATATCAAAGCTTTTAGGTTTTTTTAAAGCAATTATTTTTACAAATTGCTCCAAATTAGGCGTATTATTTGTGATGTCTTTTGAAAGTGAATTTCCGGTTCCTACGGGAATAAGTCCCAATGGAATTTTGATATCCGAATGGTATTTCATATATCCATTCAAGACGTCAAAAAAACTACCATCACCACCGGCTGCGACCAATGCGTCATATTTTGACAAATCTAACTCTTTAATAATTTCAGTAGCGTGATGTGGATGTTTTGTAAAATAGAATTTACTCTCTATATTGTATTTTGCAAATAAATCTTTTACAGTAGATAGATGTTTCGTCGATTTTCCGCCACTTGCTTGTGGGTTGTATATGCAAATAATTTTCATATTAAAATGTTAAAAAAAAATCAAAAATATGTCTGATGGTCTTGATCTTAACCAGTTATAAAAGTTACAATCTTGATGTTAGCTTAGTTTGAATGGATTTTGGAAAGCTAAGATAAATAAAAAAAGCCGCACTTATGAGGATGCGGCTTTAGTAATCAAATTAATCTTAAAATTTAATTAGTATGAAAATCAAATTTATGCAAATAAAGACAAGAAACTTTTTGTTTTTTGCTTAAAACTATCAAACTTTTTTATATTAGAATAAACTTATTTTATTTTATCCGTTTATTTGTAGTATAAAATAAAAGTATTACTTTTGCTATTTAGAAACATTCTTAATAAATGGATTTATATAATTTAAAAATTGGTCAAAAAGCCATTATTAAACATTGCAATGATGGTAAATTACCTTTAAAATTGATGGAGATGGGCTGTGTAACCGGTGAACGTATTTTTTTTATAGGTAGAGCACCCTTAGGGACGCCTTATTATTATAAAATAGGAGATACGCGAATCGCTTTGGGAAAAGAAATAGTTAAAGAAATTGAAGTAGATTTAATACATGAATAAGCAAATTAAAATTGCTTTGGTAGGCAACCCCAATACAGGTAAAACCTCTTTGTTTAACAAGCTGACGGGCTTGCACAAAAAAATAGGCAATTACCCGGGTATTACGGTCAGTAGGGTGGTAGGCAATTTTAAGTTGGATGATGGTACACCAGTCGATATTATTGATTTGCCAGGGACTTACAGTTTGCATCCTTCTTCTAAAGACGAAGAGGTCGTCCTGCGTGAGCTCATGCTTAACAGAGAAAAAATTGATGGCGTTTTAGTTGTTGCAGATGTTAACAATCTAAAACGAAATCTTATTTTACTGACCGAACTTCAAGATTTTGGTTTTCCGGTAATGTTGGCGATAAATATGTGTGATGAAATGCAAAAAAAAGGCATTGAAATCGACATTGATAAATTGCAAGAATTATTAGGTATTCCGGTAATGTTGGTCAGTGCCAAACGCAGTAAGGGTGATGGATTGCGTCAAGGTAAGGGTAAAATACATCAAATGCATGAGCGTATTCCTGAAATGTTTAAGGAAAAATCAAGAAAATACTTTGAAAATTATCATTTGACCGAAACCAACGTTGATTTTGTCAAGAAAAAATATCCGGATTTAAGCTTATATAAATTGTTTTTGCTCTATTCCGAGCAGGATAAGTTCAAAAAATTAATTAAAAGTGATTATAAAGATATTTTAGAACTTCCGTTTGAAGAGCATTTGGTCAAAAAACTTTTGCAAAAAGAAGTCATCAAGCGCTATCAAGATATAAATAGCATTCTTAAACAGACTTACAAAATTGATAAATCAATAGCCACCGGATTTACCGGTAGAATCGATAGAGTTTTGTTGCACAAATTTTGGGGTTTACTGATTTTTTTCATGATTATGGCTGTAATATTTCAATCTATCTTTTCTTTTGCTTCGGTGCCAATGGAGTGGATTGACAGCTTTTTCTCCAATGCTTCGGTGTTTTTAAAAACCAATTTACCCGACAATCAGTTGACAGGTTTGTTGACCGATGGTATTTTGTCAGGAATAGCCGGCGTGCTTATGTTTGTGCCACAAATAACCATTTTGTTTTTGTTTATTGCCTTGCTCGAAGAAATGGGGTATATGAGTCGTATCGTCTTTTTGATGGATCGGATTATGCAACCTTTTGGTTTGAGTGGTAAAAGTGTGGTGCCGTTATTATCAGGAACGGCTTGTGCCGTGCCGGCAATTATGAGTGCCAGAACGATTGGCAATGCCAAAGAAAGGTTAATTACCATGTTGGTTACGCCATTTATTACTTGTTCTGCTCGTCTTCCGGTGTATTCTATTATCATTGCTTTGGTAATCCCAAAAACCGATTTATTTGGTTTTATAAACATACAGGGTTTGGTACTGCTTGCCTTGTACTTTTTGGGATTTTTTGCAGCTATTTTTTCAGCTTTTATGCTGAATAAAATAATCAAATCGAATTATAAGAGATTCTTTATTCTGGAAATGCCCGAGTACAAATTGCCAATTTTTAAGAATATTTATATCACGGTCTGGGACAATTTAAAAGCATTTGTTTTTGGCGCCGGTAAAATTATTGTTGCTTTCTCTATCATTTTATGGTTTTTGGCGACGCATGGCGGTGAAAAATTCAAGCATGCCAATCAATATTTCAAACAAGAAAATGTACAGCATGCGCAACAAATGGACTTGTCTTCTTATAAACTGGAGCATTCATATTTGGGTGTGATGGGAAAAAGTATCGAACCGGTAATCAGACCTTTGGGTTATGATTGGAAAATAGGTATTGCCATTTTGACCTCTTTTGCCGCAAGAGAAGTTTTTGTAAGTACATTATCAACGATTTATAGCGTTGGCGATGATGATAGTCAATTGTTAAAAGATAGAATTGCATCAGAAAGAAATGTAGAAACCGGTCAGAAAACATTTACTTTTGCGGTAGGGATTTCCCTGCTTTTGTTTTATGTCTTTGCGATGCAATGTTTTAGTACCTTGGCAGTTTTAAGAAAGGAAACAGGTTCTTGGAAATGGCCTACTTTGGTATTTTTTTATATGACAGGTATTGCATACATTACAGCATTTGTGGCTTATCAAACACTAAAATAATTATATGATTAATATTATTATTACCTTTGCAGTCGTTTGGGCAATTTATCAAGTCTATATGAATATTTTTCATCCTAAAAAGGAAGGCTGTGATAAATGTATCAAAAAATAAAAAATTTAGGTCTAAGGTAAATTAGCAAAATTGTATATGAAAATTGATAAAAAATTATTAGAAAGAAGCCAGAACAAATGTGAATTATGTGGATCGGAAGAAGGTTTACAAGTGTTTAAGGTTGAACCTGCAACTTATGCAGAATCCGAAATTGTAGTTTGCAAAACTTGCGCCGATCAGATTGAAAATCCCGAAAATATGGATCCAAATCATTGGCGTTGTTTAAACGATAGTATGTGGAGCGAAGTGCCTGCCGTACAAGTTATTTCTTGGCGTATGTTACATCGTTTAAAAGACGAAGGATGGCCACAAAGTCTTTTGGATATGATGTATTTAGACGAGGAAACCCAAGAATGGGCTGAAGCGACCGGAGAGGGAGGCGACGAAGAAAAAGTAGTACACAAAGACAGCAATGGTGTTGTTTTGCAAAATGGCGACTCGGTTGTTTTAATAAAAGACTTAAAAGTTTCGGGAGGTGGATTTACTGCTAAGCGTGGGACGGCAGTGCGTCGTATTTCATTGGTTCACGATAACCCCGAGCATATAGAAGGCAGAGTAGAAGGGCAGCAAATAGTTATTTTGACACAATATGTAAAGAAAATATAAAAAAAGCGGCGCGAAGCGCCGCTTTTTTTATTTTAAACACTTGTTAAGAAACTTGTATTTTCTTAACTTTTTTCACTTG
>JANTGO010000117.1 GCA_024763015.1 Flavobacteriaceae bacterium | reverse complement strand
GGGTAATAGACAAAATGGTTGGTTTTTTAATAAAAAGTGAAGAAAACAGGAAATTATATCGTTTTGCCTAGCGACTTTTTATATTACCCACGCATTTTCTTAAAAAATTTTTGCAACAAAGCTTCGCTTTCTTGTGCTAAAATACCGGATTTTATTTCGGTTTTGGGATGCACTTTGCAGTGCAAGTGTTGGAAGCCACGTTGGTCGTCATCGGCAGCATATACAATTTTACCGATTTGTGACCAAAAAGCTGCGCCGGCACACATCTGACAAGGCTCTAATGTTACATACAATATGCAATCTTTGAGGTATTTGGCGCCCAAAAAATTTGTAGCAGCCGTAAAAGCAAGCATTTCGGCATGGGCAGTGGCATCGTTTAGGCTCTCTACCTGATTGTGTCCTTTGGCTACAATTTGGTTGTTACAAACAATAACAGCTCCTACGGGCACTTCGCCTTTTGCAAGTGCTATTTCTGCCTCCTGTAAGGCTTTTTTCATAAAATATGTGTCATCAAATGGATTGATCATACCTTCTTTTCTAATTTAGCTTTTCGGTTAAGGCTGCAAAGCTGCTTTTTGGATTTGCATTCTTGTACAAAATTTCAAAAACAGCATCAATTATAGGGGTTTTGGCGCCTAAGTTTTTTTTGTCTTTATTGATTTTGTAAGCAGATTTTACGGCATAATAACCTTCTGCAACCATTTGCATTTCGGCCATAGCAGACCGCACGGTATAACCTTTGCCAATCATACTTCCAAAAGTTCGGTTTCTACTAAAAATGGAGTAGGAAGTTACCAATAAATCGCCTAAATAGGCAGAAGCATCGATATTTCGTTTGCGTTGGTCAACATTTTTTTTGACAAATTTTTTCATTTCTCTAACCGAATTGGAAATAAGTACGGCTTGAAAGTTGTCTCCGTATCCCAATCCATGTGCAATACCTGAAGCAACAGCATACACATTTTTAAGCACCGCCGACCACTCGATGCCAAAAACATCTTTGGAATAGGTTGTTTTGATATAGTAACTTGAAAGCATTTCCGATAAAATTTTGCCAGCAGACTTTCGCTTGGCGCCAATGGTTAAGTAAGAAAGTCTTTCCATAGCAACCTCTTCGGCATGACAAGGTCCTGCAACCACGCCTAAATTTTTATCAGGAACAGCATGGAATTTTTTAAGGTGATCACCTAGAATGAGCAAACTTTCGGGGATGATACCTTTTACAGCCGAAAAAATAGTTTTTTTACTAAGGTCTAGTTGTATTTTGTCTAATTCTGATTTGAGAAAGGCTGAAGGAATGGCAATGATAATAAAATCGGCATAAGCAATGATCTCGTTGATATCCGTGCTCATTTTTATTTTGTCCATATCAAACAGGACTTGTTGTAAATACTTAGGATTGTGTTGGTGGATTATGAAATGTTCCAAGGTGTATTCGCTTCGGACGTACCAAGCTACTTCGTCTAAATTCTCGGTAAGCATTTTCATAATGGCGGTTGCCCAGCTGCCACTTCCCAAAACAGCGACTTTGTGTTTGTTTGTAAGCATTTGTTTGTTTTAATGATATGTACAAATATATAATTTTTTTTTGGCATCAAGTTTTATTTCGGAAATGTTGCTGTAGAAAGTAATATAATATCAAAATATGCTCTGTGTGCAGATTGGGAATTTAATAAGTTCTCCCAGAAATTCATTAAACTATTTTGATGTTTCATAAATTGTCTATACATTTGTGGAAAGATAATCAAAAAAATGCGCTAAGAATACAGCTTAAATATCTTGAATTCGTACTATCTATTGTAAGTAATAGAAAACTTTAAAAACCTAAAAAAATGAAAAAATTAGAGATTAAAACACCTTTAATTCATTTGGTTTCTATAATATTATTTTTTATTGTAGTAAGTTTTATAATCGAAAGAGAGACACAAGGTAAAAGCGAATTATATAAATTCATTTATAGCCTAAGTTTTTCTATGACTAATGATATTTATGGAATAATACTTGGAACACTATTATTTATTCCTATTCCTTTTTTAGTTTATTCAATCTATAAAAAAAGGAAAGATTTGATTACAGGCTTTTTAGTTTCAACATTGACAAGTATTGTATTGATAACAATTGTAACATTTTCATAAACAAATATTGAATAACATTTAAAAAAACAAAAATGAATAAAGGACAATTATTAATTTTAACTTTTTTGTTAGGTTCATTCTTCGCGTTTTCTCAAAAGATGAAAACTGAAAAGCCTGATTACAAAATAATTGAGAAAGAAATTTCAAAGGAGAAATCTGAATTTTATTATCCAAAACTGTTGAGCAGATATATCAATTCCGATTCAACAATGACTTTAAAAGAGAAGCGGTACCTATATTACGGATATTCTTTTCAAGAGGCTTATTCGCCATACGGAACATCTAATTTTAGCGATAGTTTGAGCGTGTTGTTTAAAAAGGAACAACTTCTTAATAAAGAGGATCTTAACAAAATGATTAAATTTTCTGATTCGGTACTGGTTGAATATCCTTTTGATCTAAGAGCGATGAATTATCAACTTTATGCTTTTAAAAAACTTGGAAAAAAATCTGAATTTGATAAGAAAATTAACCAAATTAGAATCATAATTGATGCCATTCTGAGTTCCGGCGATGGATTAAAAATGGAGACTGCCTTTTATGTAATATACATTTCTCATGAATATGATTTGTTGGATATTTTAGGATTTGAATTTGGGGGAGAACAAAGTTTAATCGAGCACTATGATTATTTGAAATTGGCAAAAAACCCGCAGAAAATTGATGGATTTTATTTTGATATAAGTCCTTCATTGAATTCACTGAATGATATGTTAAAATAAAAACCTTACACAACAATAGTAGCCCTTGTATATCTTAAATTAAACAATGTATTTTTGATAAAAACCCGCTATTTGTGTGCAAATGCTCATAGTAAAGAATATGAAAAAACAGATAAACATAAATTTAACACTATTCATAATGAGCTTTTTGGCTTTGGTTTCTTGTAGACAACCGAAAAAGTCGAAGGAAATGATAAAACAAGCTATGAGTGTTTATCGGAATACAGAACTTAAAGACAATGTCAGAATTGATAGTTCTCTTCAATTAACAAATAAGGCTTTGCAGTTTGACGACCAAAATTTTAATGCATTAAATCATAAAGAGATACTTCTGATTAGAAAGAGAGATTCAAAAGGCTTGATTGAAGTAGCTGACAAACTATTCCACCTTACCGGTAAGCCATTATACTTAGGGCAAAAAGCATTGTATTTAGAATTTGACGGAAAACCAAATGAAGCACGAGTGTATTATGATAGAGCAATACAAAAATATCAAGAGTATCTTAAGATAGACACTCTTGATTTCAACTTGATGATGGAATATGTAGGAATTTTGGAAATCTCAGGTAACACATTAAAGGCGAAAAAGATACTCTCGCAGATGAAACAAATGGATTTTGAGGAATATCAAATAAAAATGATAGATTTATATAAGGAACAATCTATTCCCAAGGAGCAATTTCTCAAATATTGGAAAGGAGAAATCAAATATGACTAAATCGGAGAAGAAAAAAATGTAAAACAGGCGCAACGATTGTAATACTTACCTAAATATTTGATTTAATCATTGATTTTATAATATCATCAAAAAAGCAACTATCTCTCTTATTGTTTTTTTTAAATTTAATCCATACAATAAGGGCGATGCCACCGGCATCGCCCTTATTTTTAACCAACTATTTATCTTTATTTGTTTTTAAAGACAATTTTTCCATTTTCAAAATCAGCAACTATTTTAGATTCAGCGCTGATTTTGCCCGCCAACACATCTTTTGACAATTGGTTTAATACGTCTTTTTGGATGACCCTTTTAACAGGTCGGGCACCAAATTCCGGATCAAATCCTTTGTCTGCCAAATAGTCGATAATGCGGTCGGTAAATTCTATTTGGATATTTTGTCCTTGTAGCATTTTAGTAACCTTGTTCAACTGTATTTTGACAATTTTCTTAACTTCTTCTTTTGACAATGGTTTGAACATCAGTATTTCGTCAATCCTGTTTAAAAATTCAGGACGAACACGTTTTTTTAAGGCTGCCATCACTTCAGCTTTGGCTTTTTGGGCAGCTTTCCAGCGTTCTTCTTCAGTTTTTGCATTTTCAAAAGCTTCTTGTATCTTATCGGCACCCATATTGGATGTCATAATGATAATGGTATTTTTAAAGTCCGCCGTTCTTCCTTTGTTGTCAGTCAAACGACCTTCATCTAACATTTGCAACAAAATGTTGAACGTATCCGGATGTGCTTTTTCAATTTCATCAAGCAAGATAACACTGTAAGGTTTACGACGTACCGCTTCGGTCAACTGTCCGCCTTCTTCGTAACCTACGTATCCCGGAGGCGCACCGACCAAACGACTGACGGCATGTTTTTCTTGATATTCACTCATATCGATACGCGTCATGGCTTTTTCATCGTTAAACAAGTATTTTGCCAAAGCTTTTGCCAACTCGGTTTTTCCAACACCGGTGGTTCCTAAGAATAGGAAGGAGCCCATCGGTTTGTTAGGGTCTTGCAATCCGGCTCTGCTTCGTCTTACGGCATCAGCAACGGCTTCAATAGCATCTTCTTGTCCAACGACCATAGTGTGCAATTCGTCTTCCAGCTTCAAGAGTTTTTCTTTGTCGCTTTGTAACATTTTTTGAACCGGTACACCTGTCCATTTGGCAACGACTTCTGCAATATCTTCGGCGGTAACTTCTTCTTTTATCAAAGATGATTTTGATTGTTTTTCCGCCAATTCTTTTTGAGCCGCTTCAAGCTGATTTTCTAAATCTTTTAATTTTCCATAACGAATTTCGGCAACTTTTCCATAATTTCCTTCGCGTTCTGCTTGTTCTGCTTCAAATTTTGTTTGATCGATTTCCGCTTTGATATGTTGCAAGCGATCGACCATATCTTTTTCGGCTTTCCACTTGGTAAAAATTTGTTTTCTTTCTTCTTTTAGCTCGGACAATTCTTTTTCTATCTCGGCAATTTTCTTTTTGTCTTTTTCGCGTTTAATGGCAGCCAATTCTATTTCCAATTGCATAATTTTTCGATCCAATTTATCCAATTCTTCGGGTTTCGAATTGATTTCCATACGCAATTTACTGGCGGCTTCGTCCATTAAATCAATCGCTTTGTCGGGCAAAAATCTGTCGGAAATATATCTTTTTGACAATTGTACGGCGTTGATAATGGCATCATCTTTTATTTGCACCTTGTGGTGTTGTTCGTATTTATCCTTGATGCCACGTAGGATTGAAATTGAGGATTCGGTATCGGGTTCGTCCACCATTACTTTTTGAAAACGTCTTTCGAGTGCTTTGTCTTTTTCAAAGTGTTTTTGATACTCATCTAAGGTGGTGGCCCCAATGGTTCGCAATTCTCCACGAGCCAATGCCGGTTTTAAGATATTAGCGGCATCCATAGCGCCTTGACCACCGCCGGCACCTACCAAAGTGTGTATTTCGTCTATAAACAAGATGATGTTTCCATCGGCTTTTTTGACTTCGTTGATAACGGATTTAAGACGTTCTTCGAATTCACCTTTATATTTTGCACCGGCCATCAAAGCACCCATATCCAAAGAATATATTTGTTTGTCTTTCAGATTGTCGGGTACATCTCCCTTGGCAATACGATGTGCCAATCCTTCTACGATAGCGGTTTTTCCGGTTCCGGGTTCTCCTACTAAAATCGGATTATTTTTGGTTCTACGTGATAAGATTTGTAATACACGACGTATTTCTTGATCACGACCAATGACCGGATCCATTTTGCCTTCGCGTGCCAATTTGGTCAGGTTAATGGCATATTTTTCTAATGCTTGATAAGTATCTTCTTGACTTTGAGAGGTAACCCTTCCGCCTTTTCTAATGTCTTGAATGGCTGCTTCCAAAGCTTTTTTGCTAACACCTAAATCTTTTAATAGGCGAGCAGTATCATCTCCTGCATCAAATATGGCAAGCAAAAGATGTTCTATGGAAACATAATCATCTTTCATTTTTTCGGCAATATTCAGGGCATCGGTTAAGGTTTTGGATGCCGTTCTGGACAATTGCACATTGCCACCTTGTTGTTTGGGCAGACTGTTAATTGCTTTTTCAATTCGCTCTTTTAAGAGTTCCATGTCCACACCTACTTTTTTGAGCAAATGTGGTGTAACATTTTCATCTACTTCGAGTATGGCTTTTAGTAGATGTATATCATCGATTTGCGGATTGCCCAATCCTTGTGCAATCTGCATGGCTTTTTGAATGGCCTCTTGTGATTTTATCGTAAATTTATCTAAGTTCATATTTTTTATTTTTTTAGTTTATATGTGATTATTTTG
>JANTGO010000116.1 GCA_024763015.1 Flavobacteriaceae bacterium | reverse complement strand
TTTTTCCGACCCTAAGTAGGGAAAATAGTATCGAGACCCCGGCAATGAAAGCAGAATAACAATATCAAACCCGGCACTTCGATACAAAGTTTCCTCTCTTCGCTTAGAAAATTCACTCAGTGACCTACGCTTTGTAGTTATTGCAGAATCTAAGGTCACCGAGTGATTTTACGAAGAATGCGTAAAATTGCATCGAGGTGCCGCCATTGAAATCACTCAGTGACCTACGTCTTATAATTTTTATAACACATTTTTTTAGCACAATTTTAGGATATTATCTAAACTTCTTTTCATAATTTTTGAGTAAATTGCAAACAAAAAAATATGAGAAAGAAAATAGTTGCCGGAAACTGGAAAATGCACAAAACTCTTCCGGAAACCGAGGTATTAATTAAAGAATTACGCGAGTTGGTCGATACCGAAAACAAGGTATCTGTCATTATTGCCCCTACATTTGTTAACCTAACTTCTGCTGTCAATTTAGCCAAAGGATCAGATATTACGGTTGCCGCCCAAAATATGCACTTTGAAGATGCAGGTGCTTATACCGGCGAAATATCGGCAGACATGCTACAAGTGATTGAGGTAAACACCGTTATTTTAGGTCACTCAGAAAGACGTGCTTATTTTTGTGAAACCGATGATATCCTCAAACTAAAAGCCATTCAGGCCTATAAAAAAGGCATGACCAATATTTTTTGTGTTGGTGAAAAATTAGCCGAAAGAAAGGAAAACAAACATTTTGAGATTGTCGAAAAACAATTAATAAATGCCCTTTTCACCTTACCGGCAGAAGCTTTTGAGAAGATTGTCATTGCTTATGAACCTGTTTGGGCAATTGGCACCGGCGAAACAGCAAGTCCCGAACAAGCACAAGAAATGCACCAATTTATCAGAAAAGTAGTCGAAGCACAATATGGCAAAAGCGTTGCTGATAAGCTTAGAATATTATACGGTGGCAGTGTAAAACCCGGCAATGCCAAGGAAATATTTTCCAAGCCCGATGTCGATGGCGGTCTTATTGGTGGCGCTGCTCTACAAGCAAAAGATTTTAACGCAATAATCGAAGCCGGAAAATCTTGATTTTTATCATTAATATTTTAAATCAATTTGTTACATTTGCTCAAACTTTGCAAAATGCAACTTAATTTTAATTAAACGATTAAATTTACATATATGAACTTACACGAATATCAAGGTAAACAAATATTAAATCAATCCGGCGTTCGTATCCAACGCGGTATTGTTGCAGACACACCCGAAAAAGCGGTAGAAGCTGCCAAAAAATTAACGGAAGAAACCGGTACCAAATGGTACGTGGTAAAAGCACAAGTGCACGCCGGTGGTCGTGGTAAAGGCGGCGGTGTAAAACTGGCTAAAAGCTTAGACGAAGTAAAAGAACTTGCCGAAAAAATAATTGGCATGATGCTGGTAACCCCTCAAACACCTCCTCAAGGTAAAAAAGTAAACCAAGTACTAATTGCCGAAGATGTGTATTATCCCGGAGAATCAGAAACCGAAGAATATTATATGAGTGTGATGCTAAACCGTGGCACCGGTATGAATATGATTATGTATTCACCCGACGGCGGTATGAACATTGAAGAAGTAGCTGAAAAAACACCCGATAGAATTTTTATCGAAAACATCGATCCCGCTTACGGGTTACAAGGATTTCAAGCCAGACGCATTGCTTTTAACCTTGGCTTAAGCGGCACTGCTTTTAAAGAAATGGTTAAATTTGTCTTTTCTTTATATGATGCTTTTGTAAAAAATGATGCTTCCTTATTTGAAATCAATCCCGTATTAAAAACATCCGATAATAAAATACTTGCGGTAGACTCAAAAGTTGTTATCGACGACAATGCGCTATTCCGTCATAAAGACTTAGCAGCATTAAGAGATACTCGTGAAGAAAATCCGGTAGAAGTGGAAGCTAAAGAAGCCGGTCTAAGCTATGTAGCACTCGATGGAAATGTCGGTTGTATGGTTAACGGTGCCGGATTGGCAATGGCCACGATGGACTTAATCAAACAAGCCGGTGGCGACCCAGCTAACTTCCTTGACGTGGGCGGTACTGCTGATGCCGAACGTGTGGAAAAAGGTTTCCGTATCATCTTAAAAGACCCCAAAGTAAAAGCTATTTTAGTCAATATTTTTGGTGGTATTGTACGAGCTGACCGTGTCGCACAAGGTGTGGTTGATGCCTACAATAATATGAAAGGTGAAATCCATGTACCTATTATTGTACGTTTGCAAGGAACCAATGCCGATTTGGCAAAAGAACTTATCGAAAAATCTGGTATTCCGGTTCATTTTGTAACCGAATTCCAAGAAGCTGCCGATAAAGTTCAAGAAGTACTGGCATAAACATACATAACTATTTTTTATATAATACCCGGGCTATTTGCTCGGGTATTTTTTGTAACATTCGTAACATTTCTGCTGATTGAATGCTTTTTTTTCAAAAGAAACATCTACAATAGGATTTTTTTTGAAATTTCTCTTGCAATAAATAAAAATAGTAAGTAATTTTGTACTCTAAAATAATTTAGAATGATTCTAAAAAAAATTTGGCGGTTTTATTACGAAGGATTTAGGGATATGACCCCCAGAGGCAAAAAACTTTGGCTGATTATTTTTATAAAATTGTTCGTCATGTTTGCCGTTTTAAAATATTTTTTCTTTCCCGATATTTTAAAAACCAATTTTAAAAATGATCAAGAAAGAATTCAACATATAGAAAAGGAATTAATTATTACAAACGCTAAAAATTAAATTATGGAACACATTAATTGGGGATTGGTTGATTGGTCACGGGCACAATTTGCTTTAACGGCCTTATATCACTGGATTTTTGTACCGCTAACTTTGGGCTTGTCCTTTATGTTAGCCATTATGGAAAGCATTTACGTCAAAACAGGCGATGAAAAATGGTTAAAAATTGAAAAATTCTGGTTAAAACTCTTTGGTATTAACTTTGCCATTGGCGTTGCCACCGGAATTATCTTAGAATTTGAATTCGGCACCAACTGGTCTAACTATTCTTGGTTTGTCGGGGATATATTTGGCGCACCCTTAGCCATTGAAGGTATCATGGCATTTTTTATGGAATCTACCTTTGTGGCCATTATGTTTTTTGGCTGGAATAAAATCAGCAAGAAAGCCCACTTATGGGCCACTTGGCTAACGGCTATTGGTACCAATTTGTCCGCCTTATGGATTTTAACGGCAAATGCTTGGATGCAAAACCCTGTAGGCATGAAATTTAATCCGGACACCATGCGTAATGAGATGTATGATTTTTGGGAAGTTTTATTCAATCCTGTAGGTGTCAATAAATTTATTCATACCATTACTTCGGCATATACTTATTCCGCCTTATTTGTTATTGCAGTCAGTGCTTACCTGATTCTTAAAAACAAAAACAAAGCTTATGCTAAGTACAGTATGTTGGTGGCAGCTGTTTTTGGTTTTGTCAGCATCATTGCTACTATTACCACCGGAGACGGTTCTGCAAAGCAAGTAGCCAAATACCAACCTATGAAATTAGCAGCTATGGAGGGTTTGTACCAAGGACAAAAAGGCGCACCTTTGATAACCATTGGGACACCAACTGTTAGAAACAACAAGAACCTAATCGAATCTATGAACGATGATATCAGGGGCAATAATCAAATGGAAGTCAGGGTTAAAGGTATTGAGATTCCCTACGGACTCTCCTACTTGGCCTTTAGCGATCCAGATGCTTTTGTCCCCGGGGTAAAAGATTTGGTTGAAGGAAATGCTGAGGAAGGCATTCCCTCTTATCAAGAAAGGATAAAAAACGGTAAAATAGCCATTGCTGCCTTATCCGATTATAAAAAATTGAAAAAAGAAGGCAATGAAGAGGAAGCACTCAAAAAACTCGACATTTTTAAACAACATTACAAAGATTTCGGATATGGTTATTTTGATGATGATAACATCAATGAATTAATTCCACCGGTAGCGCTTACCTTTCTTTCATTTCACGCCATGGTCGCTCTGGGCGGATGGTTTTTACTATTCTTTGTCTTGATCTATTTTGCCATTATGAAAAACAATATCGACAAGAAAAAATGGTTGCTTCGTTTGGGTGTAATAGGATTACCCTTAGGTCTTTTGGCACAAGAAATGGGTTGGATAACTGCCGAAGCCGGCAGACAGCCTTGGGTAATACAAGACATAATGCCATCAATGGTTGCCGTTTCGCATATCGAAACATATAATGTGATCATTACATTTGCATTGTTTTTCATCGTGTTTACCGGTTTGTTGATCGCTGAAATTAAGATTATGACGACCGAAATAAAAAAAGGATTTAACAATTAAAAAATTACAACTATGTTTGAAGCATTATCATACGAAAATTTACAAATCTACTGGTGGATTATTATTGCCATACTGGGTAGTTTTTTGGTCTTTCTGCTTTTTGTTCAAGGCGGTCAAACCTTGATTGATAAATTGAGTGATAACGAAGAAGAAAAAACCGTAATCGTCAATATAATCGGTCATAAATGGGAGTTTACATTTACAACCTTAGTAACCTTTGGGGGTGCTTTTTTTGCCTCTTTCCCGCTTTTCTATTCCACTAGTTTTGGAGGTGCTTATTGGGTTTGGTTTGCTATTTTGTTCGCTTTTATCGTGCAAGCTGTTTCCTACGAATATCGTAAGAAAAAAAACAATTTTTTAGGCAACAAAACTTTTGAAGGTTTTTTAAAGTTTAACGGTTATGCGGCTCCTTTGCTATTAGGCGTTGCGGTTTCAACCTTGTTTACAGGAAGTCAATTTAGTGTCGGAAAAGCAAATATTATTAAGCTTAACAGTAATCTTGAGTCTGTTATTTCGCAATGGGAAAGTCCTTGGCATGGATTAGAAGCGCTGTGGACTACCGGACATTTAGCTTTTTTACAAAACATCTTGCTCGGTTTGGCTGTGCTAGTATTGGCGCGTCTTATGGCACTACTCTATATCAGAAAAATGACGAATAATCCGAACATTCTAGATAAAATTAACAAGTGTTTACCACGAGCCAGCATCATGTTTTTAGTTTTGTTTTTGACTTGGTTTATCCGTTTGTTATTTATCGACGGTTTTGCCGTAAAACCCGAAACCAAAGAAGTATATATGCAAGCACATAAATATTTCAACAATTTTATAGAAATGCCACTTGTTTTAATCATCTTGTTAATTGGTTTGGTCAGTGTTTTGTTTGGTTTGTATAAAGCCAACTTTAAAAAAGATGAAAAGGCTTTTTGGTGGACCGGCGCCGGTGTCATCTTAACTGTTTTATCATTGTTTTTTGTAGCGGGATTGAACCATACGGCTTATTACCCATCGACCTATGATTTACAAAGTTCTTTGACCTTAGCCAATAGTTCTTCCAGTCGTTTTACGCTGGTGGTTATGTCTTATGTCTCATTGATGGTGCCAATCGTATTGGGCTATATTGTTTGGGCTTGGAAAGCTATGGATGCTAAAAAAATTGGCATTAAAGAATTGGAAAAAGAAAATGAAAAATATTAAAAAACTATTATTATGACTTATGCACTAATACATTTTATCAGTTGGCCCGCAATTATTTATGTATCCTATAAATTGGTCGTTTGGGCCGTCAAAAGATACGACAAAAAAATGATCAATTCATAACAAGATTATTCATCACTTCCCGGATTTTTAAATTCGGGAAGTTTAATTTAAAAAAATATTATCCTATGAAACCACCATGTATAATTCTTTTTACACACAAAAAAGTGATTATGGAGGTTCCATGTATTACCAATAAAAAAATAAAATTATAAACACATGAAAATTGCTATCGCAACTAATGACAGAAAAAATATTGCCAAACGAACAGGACGTGCGGCAGAATACGCCTTTTACACCATTGAAAATGGAGAGATAACCAATGTTCAATACGAAGAAAACCAACACCACCACGATGATGAGCACGACAGAAGCGAAGGAAATCACCGACAAGTTTCCGGTTTTGGACATGGACATGGACGCGGGGTAGGACATGGTAATGGACATGGCAGGCATCAAAATCACATGCATGAACACCATCACCACGAAGAAGAAGCACATAGCCACAACGAAGTAGTCGAACAGCTCAAAAATATCGATATGTTTCTGGTGCGTGCCGTTGGGAAATACCTACGTCAAGACCTTATCAATGGTAACATTCCTTTTCAATTGGTAAGGGGTGAAAAACTGGATGATATTGTTCAAGATTATCTTAAAAATTTAGAAAACTAGGTTAATGCACACAAGTTTAGGTGACTATATAGACGTTTTGCAAAACGTCTATACAGTTGCTTACGATTACGCTTTAATGTCGGCATCTCTGTACAATTAGCCCGACCAAAGTCGAACTAATCACTCGGTCACCTACATTTCTGCTCAAATGCCGGGGCTTCGGTACAATTTTACGCCTTCTTCGTAAAATCACTTAGCCACCTACGTAGCTGCTT
>JANTGO010000115.1 GCA_024763015.1 Flavobacteriaceae bacterium | reverse complement strand
GAACCCGAATACAGCATCAAGCTCATCAATCAAGGGATGATTTTGGGCACCAGCGCTTTTGTCTATCGTATCAATGGGACCAACAAATTTGTATCATTGGGACTTAAAGACAGCCACGAAACGACACCTATTCACGTCGATGTAAATTTTGTCGATGATTACGACCACCTCGATATAGACAAATTTAAAAATTGGCGTCCTGAGTTTGCCGACGCCGAATTTATCTTAGAGGACGGAAAATATAAAGTAGGACGCGAAGTAGAAAAAATGTCAAAATCCAAATATAACGTCATGAATCCCGATGACATTGTAGAAAAATATGGCGCTGACACCCTACGTATGTACGAGATGTTTTTAGGCCCCATTGAAGATGCCAAGCCATGGAATATTGCGGGTATTAAAGGTGTTCATAACTTTTTACGAAAATTCTGGCAATTATTTCATACCGACGGTATGTTTGATGTTTCGCTAGAAGAACCTAGCGAAGCCGAACTTAAAATATTGCATAAAACCATTAAAAAAGTAACGGAAGATATCGAGAATTTCTCATTTAACACAGCCGTCAGTCAATTTATGATTGCCTTGAACGAACTTGGGAAGATGAAAACAAATAAGCTTAGCGTATTGTCTCCTCTCGTTGTTTTATTATCACCTTTTGCCCCACATTTAGCAGAAGATTTATGGGAAGAATTAGGACACGATACCAGTATTAGCTATGAAGCTTATCCAAAATACGAAGAACGATATCTACGGGAAAGCAACAAAACCTATCCGATTATGGTTAACGGAAAAATGCGCCATAAGTTAGATTTGCCTGCTAACATGTCCAAAGAAGAAATTGAAAAAACCGTATTGGCAGACGAAAAAATCAAAGGAATTTTGAGCGACAAAAAACTAAAAAAAGTAATTGTTGTCCCCGGAAAAATTGTTAATCTGGTGGTTTAAGCACATAAAATACAAGCTCGGAAATTTTAAAACTTCCGAGCTCGTCTCAATAAGAGTATAAATCATTGCTTAATAATCTTTCTTACTTGCTCATTCTTATCATCTCGAATGGCTACAAAATAAATACCTTTTGGTAAAGAAGAAAGGTCTATTTGAGCATTTTTATTCACAAAAGACTTGTATAAAATTTTACCATCGATATCCATTATCCGGTAATACAAGTATTTATCTGTTTTTAAATGCAAAATATTCTTAACCGGATTTGGGTAAATGCTAAAGTTTTCTTGCTCCCCGCTTTCTATATCACTTGTGTGTGTTCTATGTGAGATACGAATATTGTCAATCCACAATTCACCTGTACTTTGATCATATTGACTACCTTGTATTTTCCAATATATTCGATGGAGTTGATCATCGTTAAAACGCCATTCATAATGCCTCCAACAACCAGGTGACAAAGCAGCAAAATAAGTCCCTGTTATTGAATCTGTACAAAAATAAAAATGCTTATGATTTTCGGCATAATACTTTACATCAAAAGATACTTTTACGACATCGTTTAAATCCATATAAGCAGCTCTTTCCTCATGCACCGGTGCCGTCACGTGCAAAGAGGCATTGGAGTTGGCACCCATAGTTGAGTCTACCTGCCATCCCGCTCCAATAAATTGAATATTTGCAGGAATTTGTCCGTCTTCAAAATCATAGACCTCTTCATTGGGCAAAATCAAGTTGTCATTATCAACCGGAATGACATTTCTAAGTTTTGCTTCGGCTAAATCCATATAATTACCGGCACCACCATAATTATCCCAAAATTTTAAATACACATTGGTAGACTTTAACACGTCCCATCTATCTGACAAACTTCCATTTCGATCCATGACGACAGTTCCTCCTTGGTCATCATAATTGCCCGTACACACTTTCGCAATAAAAGTGCTATCGATACTATTAATTTTTATATGCGAATAATACCAAGTATCTGCATGCAAATTGCTACCCGTTAAGACATTTGACGGCACAGCATTTATACAAGCCGTAGCAGCCTCCCACTGCCCCTGTCCTTCAGCACGCCATTTAAAATAAGCTTCTCCATCGTTTCGAAAATTAAAAAACGACTGCGAATACATATTTCCACCAATCCTATAACCACCACCTTCTACATGCAATGTGTCTGCATTTTGAACAAAATTACCACAATTGGTATTGAGCCAATATTGCGTTTCCATCGGCAAAATCGTATCAATCGGAGTGGATAAATCTGCCCGATTTTTAAACCCTGTTTGAGCTTGTGCATTAATAAAACTCAAAAAGCCCATTAAAATGAAAAAGAATATCCCATAATTTTTGTGTAAATTTGTTGCATTCATAAAACTTATATTTAAGTTAAGTATACAAATTTAATATCTGAAGAAATCTTTGTCAAGAGGAAAAAAAATAAAAAATGTCTTATGACAGAAAAAAATAATTTTTATACGGAGGTTTTAGAAATCGTAAAGCAAATTCCTTATGGAAAAGTAACTACTTATGGTCGTATTGCCCAATATTTAGGCAGTAAGCGCGGCGCTCGAATGGTTGGATGGGTACTCAATAAACAAAAAGGAAACATAGAAATCCCCGCACATAGAGTGGTTAACCGCAAAGGATTACTAACCGGCAAAATGCACTTTGAAGGCACCGATTTGATGCAAAATTTATTAGAAAACGAAGGAATTAAAATTGTTGATAATCAAATTGTCGATTTGGAAAATTACTTGTGGGAGCCAAAAATATGAAGACTTTAATATACTTTATTAAATATCCGTAATAATAATATTTTGCTAGTGCCCTGAATTGTGTTATTTTTACAAAAACTATGAAGCCTATAAAAATGAATAATGACAACTACGTAAAATTATTGATGATTTTTCCTTGTTATAATGAAGAGGCTGTTTTGCCTGACTCTTCTACAAAAATTTTCAATTATTTTGAAGGATTAATCAAGCAACATATTATTTCATCCGAAAGTCGAATTTGTTTTGTCGATGATGGCAGTAGGGATAAAACTTGGAAAATTATTTCCAAAATAGATAAGCCATACGTAAATGCCATAAAATTAAGCACCAATTTTGGTCATCAAAAAGCTTTATTGGCTGGGCTTTCCACTTTTGCAAATCAGTTTGATGCGTATGTAACGCTGGATGTAGATTTGCAAGATGATATACAGGTGGTTAGTCAAATGATTGAAAAATTCAAGGAAAAAAACGAAATTGTTTACGGCGTACGTTCCGACCGTACCAGCGATCATTTTTTTAAACGAAAAACAGCCGAAATTTTTTATAAAATGTTTGAAAAAATGGGTGTAAAAACGGTTTACAATCACGCTGATTTTAGGTTGATAAGCAATCGAGCACTCCAACATTTTTTAAAGTTTAACGAAACGCATTTATTCTTACGAGCTATTTTTCCTGCCATTGGTTTGAAGCACACCAATGTTTATTACAAGCGTTTGAAACGCGAGCTGGGCGAAAGTAAATATCCACTAAAAAAGATGTTGTCTTTTGCTTGGGACGGCATTACTTCTTTCTCAGTAGCGCCTTTAAAATTTGTACTTTTTATCGGATTATTGGCTATTGTTATTTCTGTTGGTTTATTGACTTGGGCATCTATCCAATTGCTACTAGGCAACACGATTACCGGTTGGTATTCCACCGTTACCCTGATTATATTTTTTGGTGGTTTGCAGACTTTTGCCATCGGTATAATTGGCGAATATGTTGGTAAAATATTTATCCAAACCAAAAACAGACCGCGTTTTTTAATTGAAGAAATCATTAAAAGATAAGTATATGTTTGCCAAAAAAATTAGCGCTTTATACAAGATTATAAACATTGCAACGCTTCTGTTTTTGATCCTTATTTTCGTAGCAAGCCTTCAAGTAAATATTCTTGACAAAGCCCAAGTAGATGCATCAAATTTTTTAAACATTTTTTTAAGCATCAGCGGCATTATTGTATTTATAAAACTAATACAAAAAATACCGCTTAAATTTTTGGTTCCGGGTTTATTAATCCTATCTTTTGTCCTTCGACTATGGTGGATAAATGTGGTCGATACACAACCTAATTCAGATTTTTTGATGATGCTAAATGCCGCCAAAGAATTGTCTGTTGGCAAAACCGATATTGTAAAACACGACCCAAGTAATTATTTTTATAAATACCCTTACAATCTATCGTTTGTTTTGTACGAAACGGCGGTTTACAAAATATTTCATTCGGTATATGTTTTTAAATTGATCAATGTATTTTTATCGACTTTTATCGTTTGGCTTATTTTTCTAATCAGCAAACAAATTTTTAACGAGAAGACGGCATTAGTTGCCATGACTTTTTCGGCTATTTTTCCGCCTTTTATTTATATCAATTCCATTTTAACCAACCAGATATTGGCTTTTGCCCTTATTTTGAGCGCTATTTATCTCTTTTTGAAACAAAAAAACCTACTTTATGTCGGATTGCTGCTGGCACTTGCCAATCTTATCAGACCGGTTGCCGTGGTATTTTTAGCAGGAATTTTTATCTTATTCAGTCTTGAAATTATAAAAAAAGAAGCGCAAATTAACAAGCAGTTTTTTATCAAATACCTCCGGTCTGCTGCGAAATTAATCGGTTCTTATTACTTGACTATTTTTATCGTTTTTTCTGCCATCAATGCTACAAAATTACCAATCGTAAGTATGTATCACGACCCCATTCCTTACTACAAATTTTTGGTTGGACTAAATCCGGATTCTAACGGAAGGTACAATAACGAAGACGCCAGTCTTACCGGCGATTTTAAGAGTTATAAAACAGTTGCCGTAAAAAAAATAAAGGAGCGGTTGAAAAACAAAATGCAATTATTAAAGTTGTTTAAGAACAAAACCAAAGATTTTTGGGGGCATAAAAATTCGGAATTGTTTTGGTCATTTTCGGGTGTTCCACCACAGTATCAATATTATAAATTATCGTATTACGAATGGATGCTTTATTTGAGTTTTTTGTTTTTTGGCATTCTTTATTTAATTAAAGAAACTTTTTATATGCGTACATCACCTAATAAACTAGTGCTATTCAATCTATTATTACTGATGTTTGCATTTATTTATCTGTTTATAGAGATCCAAGCACGATATCGATTTTCTATTTATTTTATTTTCATCATTTTATCTGTTGGTGGTGTAGCCATGTTAAGCAGCCAAGACCATCGCAACAAAATTTAAGCATTATTAATACACAACTGAATTGTTAAAAAATCTCATACATAAAAAATATATATTCTACGGTGCTTCGATTGTTATGACCAAAGGGCTGGAAATCTTGTTGTTGTTCTACGCTGCGCATCATTTTTCAAAGGCAGATTACGGCAGCTTGGAGTATTATAAGAAAGTGATTGAGGTAGGCGCCGGTTTTTTTGCTTTTGGTTTTCCTGCCTTGATTTTGAGCTATACCAAAAGTTTTAGCAGCAAAATCTATTTCTATTTTCTAAGTATTCTGTTTGTGCTGATTTTAGGCTTGGTCGCTTTACCTTTCTTGTCCTTTTTTCGTTGGACGATATTATTAGTCCCTTTCATTTTTTATTCCGGTTTTTTCACCGGTGGTATTACGCAGAGCTATTTTTTGGTTTCAAAAGGTAGCAACTGGGCTTCTACTTATAAAATAGCTATTTCCATACTTTTTTACAGTTTTGTTTTTATCCTGATTTATTTTTATCAAGAAGCAAAATATGCTTTTGTTTATCCGGGTTATTTCCTGTTTCCCATCCTCCTGCTTTGGTGGATAAACGAATGGCGAAAAAGAAAAGTACATTTATACAAAATAAAAAAATATTGGCAACTGTTTCGCAAATTACTAGGGAAATCCTTCACCTTGGTCATCAGCAATTTTGCCGATTTGATGTTTTTATACACAGACATTTTTATCATCAAAATATTATCGGAGCATGCCTTTACCGATATTGCCAATTACAGTTTTGCCTTAAATTTTGGCAATATGTTGATGCTTATTCCCCTGACTTTAATTCAGGTAGATATCGAAAAATTAAAAAAATCTGCTGATTACATCAAGGTATTGCACAAAAAAATATTGATTTTATTAAGTTTGGCAGCTATCGTTTTGGTGGCCGCTTATGCCGGTGTTATCCAATTGTTGTTTACAAAATATCAGCAAACTTTTGTGCTTTTCCTCATCATTCTGCTTGCCAAATTCTTTCAAGCTTTATCGCCACTTTACGGCACCTATTTACTGATTGTCAGAAAATTTAAAGAAAATCTATTGATCAACATCACGATGTTGGGATTGAATATCATACTAAATTATTTTATGTTCCGTTATTTTGGTTTGTATGGAATTGCCGGCGCCAGTGTCATTAGTTTATTTATAAGATATGTAGTACTTTTACGGCTTAACAAAGCCATTTTGAAACAAAAATAAATGCTTGTAGTTTTTAAAAAAGAATATATTAACAATTTATGGGTATTGCTCCCTTTTGTATTGGTTTATACGGGTTCAGTATTTTCCAATATGAATGCAAGCATCAGTTCTGCTTTAAAAATTTCCGCTTTTGCTTATATGTTGCTATTTGTTGTTGTTAAGAAAAAAGTCAATAGAAATCTTTTTATCGCCACCTT
>JANTGO010000114.1 GCA_024763015.1 Flavobacteriaceae bacterium | reverse complement strand
TTGGGGTTCGTATTTCTGCCAGTGAATGGACAACGGGCGGTTGGGATATTAAAGATAGCATCAAATTAACCAACCAATTGGAAGGGAAAATTGCCTACATCCATGTTTCTGCAGGGGGTAATCAGGCAAAACCAGATTTGATGCCGGAAATTAAAGCCTTGTATCAGATTCCTTATGCTGCGCAAATCAAAAAAGAAAGCAATATACCGGTTATTGGGGTCGGTAATATCACAAGTATAGACGAGGGGAACCGGATTCTAACAGAAAACTCCTGTGATTTGGTTGCTTATGGCAGGGAATTGACAAGAAATCCCAATCTTCCACAATTTGTCGCACAAGAAATGCGGCAAACTCAAAAAATTCATCCTTCTTATGTGCGTTCTTTTTCAAATAAACACCAAAAATAGTATATCATAATTTTGGTATTTTTGCTTTATGACAGGAATCGTAATCAAATCTACCGGAAGTTGGTATATCGTGGAGACCTCAGATGGGCAGGTTTTTGAATGTCGTATCAAAGGTAAGTTTAAGATCAAAGGCATTAAAAGTACCAATCCTGTTGCTGTGGGTGATCAGGTAGATTTTGAATTAGAAGCCGATCAAAAAAAAGGCGTGATCAACCACATTCATGACCGGAAGAATTATATCATCCGCAAATCGGTCAACCTTTCCAAACAAAGCCATGTTTTGGCTGCCAATATTGATGTAGCTTTCTTATTGGTGACCCTGAAAAACCCCAAAACCTATACCGCTTTTATCGATCGTTTTTTGGTCAGTGCTGAAGCTTATCGTATTCCGGTTATCATATTGTTTAACAAAATCGACATCTATGACAATGCACTAAAAGAAGAGTTGGGAGAACTCAAATATGTCTATGAAAATATAGGCTATACCTGTATAGATATATCAGCAGAAACCGGCGAAAATTTAGATTTTGTTAAAGCTGAAATGAAAGAAAAGACCTCCCTTTTTGTAGGCAACTCAGGTGTTGGAAAATCTACTTTGATCAATAAAATTGAACCCACTTTAAAGTTAAAGACAAGGGACATCTCAGCGGTTCATTCACAAGGACAACACACCACTACTTTTGCTGAAATGTTTGCTTTAAGTTTTGGTGGTTATATCATTGACACACCTGGTATTAGGGGTTTTGGTTTGTATGATTTTTATAAAGAGGAAATTTGGCATTTTTTCCCGGAAATGTTTGCGCTGCAAGGTCAATGTAAGTTTCATAATTGCACCCACACCAACGAACCAAAATGTGCCGTCATTGAAGCCGTAGAAAATGGAGATATCGCATTAAGTAGATATGAAAATTATCTGGGGATGATGGAAGGAGATGAAATATATAGATAAAGCGTGTTGAAAAGTTGTTCAATATCATTTTGTAAGCAACTAATTAACCAATCACTATTCAACCAAATAACTAAACATGAAAGCAGTCATTCAAAGAGTCACGCAAGGAAAAGTCATCATTGATGGAAAAATGAAAGCTCAAATAGGATTGGGTTTGATGATCCTACTTGGCATAGAGCAGGAAGACGGTCAAGAGGATATAGATTGGCTTTCACAAAAAATCACAAATCTTCGCATTTTTAATGATGATAATGGCGTGATGAACCTTTCTGTTAAGGAAATAAATGGGGATATTATACTTGTAAGTCAATTTACTTTACATGCCAGCACCAAAAAAGGCAACCGCCCTTCTTATATCAAAGCTGCCAAACCGGATGTAGCTATTCCACTCTATGAAAAATCTATTTCATCTTTAGAAGAGTCTTTAGGCAAAAGCATTCAAACGGGCGAATTTGGTGCCATGATGCAATTAGACTTTATCAATGACGGGCCGGTGACGATTATTATTGATTCTAAAAATCGGGTGTGATAATTGTCATGCTACTTTGTAATATATATTTATAATTTAGCAGAAAATTTTTATTTATGCTCAGAAAAATTGTTGGATTATTCTTTTTGGTTATCCTTTTAAATAGTCAGGCGCAACAGCAATTTCAAATTTTTTCAAATCCGGAATTGACAAAAAATGCCAATGCGTTTGTTCATGATAAGCACATAAATTTAAACTTAATAAGTCAGCGAAAACTCATTTATGAATATAATGCCAAAATCACGGTTTTTAATGAAAGTGCTGCGCACTATGGTGATTTACTATTGAGCTATGACAAACACAATTTGATAAAAAAAGTGGAAATGTTATATTATGATGCTGATGGCAAGCTTATCAAAAAAGTTAAGAAGAAAGACTTTGAAGATTACTCAGCTTCCCATGGTTTTACTTTTTATACTGATGATCGCTACCTATATTATGATTACATTCCCGTAACTTATCCATTTACAGTAGAAATTGATTTAACTATAGAAAAAAAGAATACGGCTCATATCCCTTCATGGATACCTGTTGATTCCTACAACTGCGGAGTCAATAAAAGTAGTTATACCCTTCAGTATCCAAAAAATATTGATGTAAAACACATTGAAAAAAATTTTAATGACTTCCGAGTTGAAAAGAGCATAGAGCCAGGGGTTTTTAAATACAGTATCGAGAAAATACCTCCATACGACCGTGAAGCTTTAAGCCCTGATATTAATGAGATTACACCCAATGTGCATTTTGCATCTAATAAATTTCATTTAGCCGGTGTAGATGGCGAAGCTGAATCTTGGGAAGATTTTGGTTTATGGTATTATAATGAACTTCTTTCTCCTCAAACTAAATTATCAGAAGAAGCAAAAGAAAATATCAAAAAATTAGTAAATGGAATAGATGATCCGATTGAAAAAGCAAGAATCGTTTACGAATATGTACAGAACAAAACCAGATATATCAATATTGCCATTGGTATAGGGGGTTGGCAACCCATGCCGGCTGATGAAGTGGATCAAAAAGCTTATGGTGATTGTAAAGCATTGACAAATTATACTATGGCACTAATGCACGAAGTAGATGTGCCTGCTATTTATACCATTGTTACGGCAGGAGACGATCATAAAAAAGATATTTTGAAAGATTTGAGTTCTTTGCAGGGCAATCATGCTTTTTTGTGCTTACCTATGGAAAAAGATACTATTTGGCTTGAATGTACCAGTCAAAAAGTACCATTTGGAACACGTAACAGCTTCACAGATGACAGAAACGTCCTCTTGATGACACCTGAAGGAGGAAAAATTACCCGTACATCAACAAATCCACCTGAAGCCAATTTAAAATTGACAAAAGGATCCTTTACAATTTTCGGAAGTGGTAAACTGAATGGAAAAGTTGACGTTGTGTGTCAAGGCACAAAACACGACCAACACCTTGCTTACTTTGACGGACTTTCACCTGAAAAACTAGATAGGGCTATGAAAAATTACTATCAGGAAATCAATAATCTTAAATTTTCAAAAATAGAGGTAAACAATAATAAGCCCGAAAAACAATACGAAGAGAAGCTCGAATTTGAAGCAGACAACTATGCTGTTTTAAACCCCGATCAATCCATGATCATCAATTTAAATACATTTAACCGTATCAATTACATTCCCGATCGAGAGGTAAACAGAAAATTACCTTTTGAGATTTTACGTGGCTACTATATCGTAGATGAATACAACATACAAATACCAACCAATTATAAATTTGAAAGCCTTCCGGCACCTACTATCATAGAAAATGAATTTGGTCTATATGAACTAGAAGTAAATCAAAAAAATGACCATACAATTACTTATCAAAGGAAATTGTTGATCAACAAAGGACACTACCCAAAAGAAAAATATAAAGACTACCGAAGTTTTAGAAAAAAAATACAAAAACTGGAAAACACCAAAATAATCATCTTAAAAAAATAAACTCATGAAACGATTTTTGCTTTTACTTGTTTTTTCAATTAGTATATTTTCATATGCCCAGAAATATAAATTTGGAAAGGTCTCAAAAGAAGAGCTTGAAGAAAAAGTATGTTCTGATGATGCTAGCGCAAATGCGGCATTCCTATACACAGACCGAAATACAATTTTTGTTTTTGATAAAGAACGGGGTGGTTTTGTAATTGAAGACGAATACTACGTACGCTTAAAAATATATAATCAAAATGGATATGATTGGGCAACTAAAAACATTAAAACATACCATTATAATTCTGCAAAAGAAGAAATATTTGGTCTCAAAGCTGTGACTTATAATTTAGTAAATGGGAAAATTGAAGAAACTAAATTAAAGAAAAGCAGCGTTTTTGAAGAAGCCCTCAATAAACATTGGGACAAAACATCATTTACCTTACCCAACCTTAAAGAAGGCTCTATTGTAGAATGGAAATATACCATTAGATCTCCTTTTTTTAGCAACTTTAACGAGGTGGTTTTACAAGAAGAAATACCCATAAAAAAACTCCATGTAAGAATCGCTATGCCTGAGTATTATAACTACAATACTAAATTTAAAGGTTTTTTCAATGTTCCATTAAAAACCAACCTAAAACAAAGAACTGTAACCTTTACAGTTAATAATCGTAGTACCGCAGGAAACATAACAACATCAAAATTAGATACCGGGGAGTTAACATTTAACGAATCAATCCATAGTATTGATATGGTTAACGTGCCCGCGCTAAAAGATGAACCCTATGCCGGCAATATTAATAACTACAAAGCAGGTATTAAATATGAACTCTCATATATCAAATACCCTACAAGCCCTTTAGAGACTTATACAACCGACTGGGAAGCAGTCGTTGAAAAAATATTTTTTAGCTCTAGTTTTGGCGATCAAATAAAAAAAACAAATCATTTTGAGGATGACCTAAAAAATGCTTTAATCGATGTGAGTGTTTTGGATAAAAAAATTGAAACGGTTTACGAATTTGTAAAGCAAAAAATCAAATGGAATGGTAATCACGACTATTTTACTGATATGGGGGTTAAAAAAGCATACAAGGAGGGGGTAGGTAATACAGCAGACATTAACTTAAATCTTGTCGCAATGTTGCAACATGAAGGTGTTGATGCACATCCAGTGTTAGTCAGTACAATTAGTCGCGGTATTCCACTGTTTCCTACCAGAAGCGGATTTAATTATGTCATTGCCGGCATAAAAACAGATAAAGGTTACATCTTACTAGATGCAACTGATAAATATGCTACCCCAAATATTCTACCTAAAAAAACGCTTAATTTTAGAGGTCGTATTATAAATAAATATGGTAAATCTGAATGGGTAGATCTATACCCTTCAAAACACGCCATAGAAAATGTTGTTATTTCTGCAAAATTTGATGGAGAAGCTATTTCTGGAATTTCAAAAAAAACACTTAATAATCATTACGCTTACGATTATAGGCATAAAGTTGGAAGCAAAAACAAAGAAAATCTTATTGAGTGGATCAGTGAAAACTTACCAAAAGTTGAAGTGATCAATGCGCGTACTGCAAACACTGACAACCCTTATAAAGATATTGTTGAAACTATACAATTTGAAACGGATAATTACTTTGAAGTAATAGGAGATAAAACTTATATAAATCCATTGCTATATTTTCAAATAACAGAAAACCCTTTTGTGTCGGATAAAAGAGAGTTTCCCATATACTATAATTACCCGTGGGCAGACCAAGTACAAATCAAATTTTCTATTCCTGAAGGATATTCTATAGAAAGCTTGCCTGAACCTGCAGAAATTTCGTTGCCAAATAATATGGGGTCGTTTAAGTATGCTGTTTCATCTTTAGGTAATGCTATAGAAGTAAAGGCAACCACAATAAGTAATGAACCCGTAATACCAGCAACATACTATTCACAACTTCAGGAATTTTTCAAACAAATTATTGCGAAAGAATCCGAAAGAATTATTTTAAGCAAAAATTAGTCACAGATATTCTTTCAGCGTAATTTATATAGACTTGTAAGTATAAATTTTTAACAAAAATTTTTCAGCCGTTTTTTGGGCTATCTCATTCATCTTTCGATTTTTGCAGGTGGAAAATTTTCATCTGTGAAAAACAAAGTCACATACCTGCTTTTTTTACTCCTGATCCTTACAACATCCGTTGCTCAGGAAGAAGTATCTTTTACAGCTAAAACCAGCAAAAGTACTTTAGGACTAAATCAACGTTTGAAAATTGAATATACCATAAACAAAAACGGCGCTGATAATTTTCAAACGCCCGAATTTACTAATTTTAAAGTAGTGGCCGGGCCAAGCTCTTCTGTGAGTCAATCGTGGATCAATGGTAAATCCAGTTATTCACAATCATATATATATTTTATCGAGCCAATTAGCATCGGCACATTTACGATACCGCCTGCTCAAATAGAATATAAAGGGAAAACTATTTCTTCCAACTCAGTAAAAATTACGGTCACCAAAGAAGTAGAAGTGCCCAAAGACCCTAATGACCCGCAATATTTAGCCCAAGAAAACATTCATCTTGTGGCGCACGTATCAAAGACCAACCCCTATCTTGGGGAATCTATCTATGTAGAATACAGACTATATTTCTCCGAAAAAGTAGGTTTTTATAATACCCAATTCAAAGAAATACCCCAATATGAAGGTTTTTGGAATCAGGAAATTAGCATCAAAAATCAAGAAGAGAAAACGGGTGAGTATAACGGGAAAAACATGCGCTATTACTCACTTAAAAAAATGTTGTTGATCCCCCAGAAA
>JANTGO010000113.1 GCA_024763015.1 Flavobacteriaceae bacterium | reverse complement strand
AATGTTCGTCACCAGCTGCTGCCAATACCAGTTTTTTTGGTGAATGCTTTAATGCCAAATCTTTTAAGTCAGTTATATTTTTAAGTTCTTTAAGCATAATATTATATTTTCCTCAAAAATAATACAGTTTAGACAAATAAAACAACATTTTAATCATTTTTTTTTGCATTCTATTAATAAATTCTTTTTATTAGTCATACATTTGCATGTAATTTCATGGTCATATAAAACCACTATGCATAATTCTCTTTCACATAAAAATATGAATGTGATGTTTACATATGTTACCAATATAAAAACAAAATAATAAACACATGAAAAGAATTATTCAACTTTTACTACTTATTATCCTATCGCTTTTTGCTTATGGATTGTATCTACAATACTATGAACATAACATTTTGCATCAAAAAATAATGGGATTTGGCGTACTTTTATTGGTTTTCTTATTGCTCCCTTTATTTATTTACCATCGTTATAAAGATAAAAATTTAGAAGATTTTAGATTTAAAGGATTTAATCAGGATAACAAAAATGACTAAACAGAAGCCAACTTTTTCTACGAGTTTAAAACAAGCTGCCCTTAATATTTATTATGTGCTGCCTATGGTACTCGGCGTATTGGGCTTAGCGGCTTTGCTGATTACTTTTATCAATCCACATAGCGTTCAAAAAGTTTTTACGGGCAATACCTACCTCGACACTATTTACGGTATGATTCTAGGAAGTATTATGATGGGAAATGCCCTAATCAGCTATATCTTAGGGAGCGAATTACAGTATTTAAACATTTCATTATATGCCATTACGGCTTTTTTATTGTCTTGGGTAACAATTGGTTATGTGCAAATTCCTATGGAAATTTCTTTCTTTGGGAAACGCTTTGTGCTTATTAGAAATGTTATGGCATTTATTTTTAGTTTTTTTATCAGTTTATTAATTGTTCTTAGTTATGAAGCCATCAAATAATCAAAAAGCAAAATTTAAAGGGCGTCCATTTTTATTAATCGTTATAGTGGTTTATATTGTTTTATATTTTGTAAAAAAAGATAAAACGCTAGAGAGCTTACGACATTTTGGCAAAAATACATTAATGATTATTCCAATTTTTATTTTTGTAATCCTTTTGACGGCAACGATAAATTATTTCTACCCCAAAGACAAGATTGCAAAAATGCTCAAAGGAAAAGCAAAGCACAAAACCTATCTTATCAGTTTATTGGCAGGTATTATTAGTCACGGTCCGATATTCGCTTGGTATCCTTTACTAAAAAACATGAAGGATAAAGGTTTATCGAATGGCGCAATCGTTATTTTTACTTATGGAAAAGCGATAAAATTAAGTTTATTACCCGTAATGATTGGTTTTTTCGGACAATTATATACCATTATCTTTATGCTTTATATTGCCATTGCTGCCTTAGTACAAGGTTATATTTATGACAAATTTTTTGGAAAAGATAAAGAAGTAATTGATACTTAGAAAGCATAAACCAATCCACTACTTAGGTTGTATTGCATTTTAGGAACACCGACAATGGGCATAGTATCATAAGCCAAATTAAAACTCGTTTTAAAAGACATTTTCTTCGTTAGGTGAAAAAACAACGAATTTTGAGTTGACAAACGGTAATCGGAAAAATGAGAAATTGCCGGTTGAAAATAAGTCGTGCTCACCATGCTTACGGAACTTGTTGGATAAATACTAAAAGAAAAGTAAGAAGTAGAACGCACCAATTGTGCTGCCGTTGTGCTGACAAAATCTTTTTCATATTCGTACATAAATCCCGTACCAAAATAGTAACGCATATTTTTAGTCTTGGACAATTTAAAACGAATACCAAGTCCGGACAAGCCTCTAAAGTCAATTTTAGAAATACTGTTTTGTTGTCCCTGCAAAAATAGCTCTCCTACAACTCTATCGTTAAATTTGTAGTTATACCTAAAATGCAAAACAGATTTATCAATCAAGTGGTTTTTATCAGAAATCATAAGGTTGTATTGTCCCAATAACAGAAACAAACTTTTTTTTGTTTTAAACTGTACGTGGGTTTTATTACCCAATATCATCAATGATTTGGTGTTTTTTGTCATAGAAAAGTCCAATCCAATCTTACCTGCCCAACCAATTGTATCTGTTTTTATACGCAAATTCTCAACATTCAATATTTGTCCATAAAATTCAGCAGTCATAAACAATACGATAAAAAATATTAATCTTCTCATATTATTTTGTCTTCAAAATATTTTTTCAATTTCTCTAAAGCCAAAAAACGATGACTAATTCTATTTTTTTCAATTTCGCCCATTTCTGCAAAAGTCTGCGTATATCCTTCGGGGATAAATACCGAATCATAGCCAAATCCACCAGTTCCTCTGGGCGAATCGGCAATGCTTCCTTTAAGTATTCCTGAAAAATACAACTCATCCTTGCCATGACTGAGTGCAACAACCGTTCTAAATTGTGCAGAACGATCTGTTATTCCTTGCATTTCTTCTAATAATTTGGCTAGGTTTTCCTCATAACTGGCATTTTCACCCGCATATCTGGCACTATAAACACCCGGCGCACCATTCAAAGCAGTAACCTCCAAACCTGTATCATCTGCCAACACATCTACAGCATAAGGTACCGCAATTTGCCTCATTTTTTGTCGGGCATTGGCATCTAAAGTTGTTCCGGTTTCTCTTAAATCACCTTTAAATCCAATATTTTTCATGCTGACAAGCTTTATATTTTCAGGCAAAATCTTTTCAATTTCGGCTATTTTATGCTTGTTTTGCGTTGCCAACACCAATTTTTGTTCACTTTGTGCAAAATATTTCTCTAAAAACAAATAGATTGCATAAATAATTATTAAAGAAAATGCTACCGCCAAATACAAGGATTGTTTCGTTTCAAAACTATCAGAGATTCCTTCATTTGCTTTCATATCAGTAAACTGAGAAGCTACAAAGGCAGTCCCATTCAAAACAAAATGGATAATAATCGGGTAAAACAAATTACGCGTTTTCCAATACATATAACCCAGCAGAATGCCTAGAACTGTCGCATACAAAAATTGCCATGGATTCATATGAAAAACGCCAAAAGCAAGTGCTGTATATATAATTGCCTTCCAAGGACTTATTTTTTTCAGTAAATATTTTAGAATAATACCTCTAAAAAGCCATTCCTCCAAAATAGGGGCAGCTACTGCAATCATTAAAAATCCGATAATTTTAGATTCAAAAATACTAGCCATTGCATCGTTCATGGTATCAAACAATTTTTTGAAAATTCCGGAAGGCTCCGGAAGCATTTCAACCGTAAACTCACCCACAATCAAAAACGCATAAGCAACTACGATAACAACAGGCAAAATATTCAAATGAGAAACTTTGAAATTGGCACTTCCCCTTAAATTATAAATCTTATTAACCGCCCAAATTGTTAAAATCATAGGAAATACATAAGCTATCAGCATAGCCAAAGCTTTCTGCGAAGCCGGGAACAATCCTTCTAATGAAGAAAAAGGGATAGTAAATAATACAAAAAGACCAAGAATGCTTAGCATATGCCAAAAGGTCGGAAATCTATTTTTCATTTATAATATTTTAGTTTACGATTTAATAAAACAAAGATAAGGCAAACTGAAGGATTTACCTAAAAAATCAATCATGATGATAAGGATGGTGGTTAATAATGGCAAAGCCCCTATAAAGTTGTTCCAAAAACAACACCCGAACCAATTGATGTGAAAATGTCATTTGAGACAAGGCTATTTTTTGATTGGCGCGCTGATAGACCTCAGGTGAAAAACCATAAGGACCTCCTATGATAAAAATTAAGTTTTTAATCCCTGAATTCATTTGATTTTGCAAAAAACCTGCAAAACTTTTAGAACTAAACTCCTTGCCTTTCTCATCCAATAACACAACATAATCGGCGCCGGATAGTTTGTTTAGTAACATTAATCCTTCTTTTTCTTTTTGCTGATTTTCAGATAGATTTTTAGTATTTTTAATATCCGGAATCACTTCGAGATCAAAACCTACAAAACTTTTTATTCGTTTTTGATATAGTTCTATCAGTTTCTGTATCGAAGCACCATCGGTCTTTCCAATCACCAATAACTTAATTTTCATATTTTTTATACAATTTTTAGCAAATATAAGCTAATTTGGATTGATTCTTGTTAGGTTTAATTAAAGCACGGATAAAATATGACTAGAAAAATAATAATAACTGCAGGAATGTATTCTTTAATACTTTTAACTTTATATGCTTGCAAAAAAGGCGAAGAAGGTAAAATAACAGAAAACAAAAAAGCCAAATGGATCAAAAACGCATTTGTTAGTCTTGAAAGTAATCATTATCCAAAAGTAAAAGCAATTTCTTGGTGGCACGAAAATTTTGATAATTCATTGTTAAAAGTAAATTCTTCATTAGAAAGTTTAAATGCCTATAAAAATGGCGTACGTTCATCGACATTTATTACAAATGTAAATTTTAACTCAAACAAACTTATTGAGCCGACTTCCGGAATTTATCATTCTGCATATCCCGATTTTGGCGGAACAGAAGATATTGTAACTACTGAACGAATTAATAATTTTGAAAGACTTGTAAACAAAAATATTGTTTGGGCTTACTTCTCAAACAATTGGTATAATAATATTCAATTTCCTTTAACAGCTGTTAATACAATTAATTCCACAGGAAAAATTCCGTTTATCCGAATGATGCCTAGAACGAATTTTGATGAAGGAGGTCCAGACCCCAATTATACAATGCAAAAAATAATTGACGGAGATTTTGATACAGAACTTACACAGTGGGCTATTGATGCAAAAAACACAAACATCCCTTTATTAGTAGAATTTGGAACAGAAGTAAACGGCAACTGGTTCCCTTGGAACGGGCAATATAACGGAGCAGGCGAAACCACAGAATATGGAGATCCAAACTTATTTGATGGCGCACAAAGATTTAGAGATGCTTATCGACATATCATTGACATTTGCAATACTAATGATGCTAATAATATTACTTGGTTCTTTCACGTTGATGCTTATAGTAAACCTGATGTTAATTGGAACAAAACTGAAAATTATTATCCTGGAGATAATTATATTGATTGGCTTGGTGTAAGTATATATGGACCACAAAAAAAAGACGAAGATTATCAGGAGTTTTCGGAGATTATGAATGATATTTATCCAAGTTTAAGCAATCTTTCAAATAAGCCAATTGCCATTTTGGAGTTTGCAATAACCGAAATAGAATAAAAAACCAAACCTAACAAAAAAATATAGTACATATTGGCAAATAGTACTAAAAATAAGAATGATAGCAATAAATAAACATAATAAATTGAAAGATTGGATTGTTAAAATTCTAAACGCAGCTTATTCAAAACTATATAATTTTAAATGAGCATATTATTACCGCTCCCTGATAATATTTAAAAAACCTATGAAATTTATCTATATTTTTGTTGCAATATTTAACATCACTTCTATGACAAGTCAAACAAACAAAACAGAGACAGCTATTTTCGCCGGTGGTTGTTTTTGGTGTACCGAAGCCATTTTCAAAGATTTAAAAGGCGTTGAATCAGTGGCGCCGGGCTACATTGGCGGGGCACGAAAAAATCCGACTTACGAACAGGTCTGCTCCGGTGCAACCGGACATGCTGAGGCCATTAAAATCATTTTTAGTCCCGAAAAAATTTCCTACGAAGAACTCTTACAAGTATTTTTTGCCACCCACGATCCTACAACACTCAACCGCCAAGGAAACGATGTGGGCACACAATATAGATCAGCTGTTTTTTATACGACTGAAGATCAAAAAGAATTAGCAAAAGCATATATTACCTTTTTAGAAAAAGAAGATGTTTATCCAAATTATATAGAAACGGAAGTCGTACCGGCGACCGAATTTTATGAAGCAGAAGACTATCATCACAACTATTTAAAAAATAATCCTGACAATCCTTATTGCCAGTTTGTCGTGATGCCAAAACTTGCAAAATTCCAAAAACAGTTTAAAGAAAAACTAAAAAAATAAAATCATTTCTCAAGCTATGGCTGTAACACCTTACAAAAATCCGAATTCAAAATATATAAAATTGGGCTTAAGCATTTTGTTTGATGCGCTTGGCTTGCTCTCCTTTGCCATTCCTGGTGTTGGTGAGTTTGAAGACATTGTTTGGGCGCCCCTATCCTATTGGTTAATGACAAAAATGTATGCAGGCACACTTGGCAAAGTGAGTGGTATTATTTCCTTTGTAGAAGAAGCCATCCCGGGCACAGATTTTATTCCCACCTTTACCATTACCTGGTTTGTGGAACATTATTATTTTAAAAAAGATAAGAAATAATATACAGAATTTATTGGATGTTTTTCCAACTATTTGGTAAGAGTGCGCACGACAGGACTTGAACCTGCACGCCCTAAACGAGCACCAGCCCCTCAAGCTGGCGTGTCTACCAATTCCACCACGTGCGCAAATAAAAAAAGTTAAGCAATATTGCCTAACTTTTATATGTGTGATCCGGCTGAGGCTCGAACTCAGGACCCTCTCCTTAAAAGGGAGATGCTCTACCTACTGAGCTACCGGATCGGTGTTAGTTAGTGTCTGTAAAAAAACACTCTAAACTAAAAATGTTTTTTATTGCATTCTTTTCAATTTTTTTTAATAGTCTGATGTTTAAGCATCACCTCATAAAAAGAAATTAAAAATCTCACTAATAAAAATTCATTTTATAAAATTTGTCTGTTTTCTTACAGACACTAAT
>JANTGO010000112.1 GCA_024763015.1 Flavobacteriaceae bacterium | reverse complement strand
GAACAGCGTTCTCCGAGATATACGACGCGTTGGGACGAGCTTTTGCTTATAAAGCTTTAAACTGAAAAAATTAAACAATAGGGTACAAGTACAAAAGTTGTGGACTACAAGTATATTAAGCCTTTTTTTTGCTCCGTAGGAGCTTTCAATTAACAAATCTACACCTGCAAAATTTTCATGAAACCCTGTAGAGACGCGATTAATCGCGTCTCTACACATACAACACAAATAAAAATTCGGATTAATTTGTGGTAAATTTGGTAGGTTTACCCACCAATTTTTTTCACGCTATATCCTTCGGTTTTTAAAATATCTACAACTTTTTCACGATTGTTTCCTTGAATGATAATCTCGCCGTCTTTGACACTACCGCCGACACCCAATTTGTTTTTGAGCAATTTGCCCATTTTTTTAAGAGCTTCTTCACTGCCTTCAAATCCTTTGATGACGGTAACCACTTTGCCACCACGACCTTTTTTGGAGAAGTGTGCTTCCAGATGTTGTTCTTGCGGTGATAATTCTGCTATGGGTTCATCTTCCTCCGGTTTAAAATCGGGATTGGTAGAGTAGGCAAAACTACCTAAATCGGATAAACTTGAAAATGTTTTTTTCTTTTTACGTGTCATTTTATTAATTTTATACTAATTTGTTATCAAGATTATTTATCAAGATTATGTTTTTAGAAAATGAATTATTCTTTCTTTGATTGATGATAAAAATTCTTGCATAGCCGTAGCTATGGAATAATTTTTTGAAGAAAAGCAGGGAAAAAAGAAACATTTTATATTCATCATCTTGGTAGCAGGTTAGTATTACTTACGCATCACCAATTCCAAATCTTGAATGGGTACACTGGCCGTAAATTTTCCATAATTTAATAGCGCTTTGTTCTTTTCCAAACGCTCTATAATGCCGTTAGCATTGCTTCCTTTTATTCGAACTTGGTCGCCAATTTTTGGGACAAAAGACATCGTAATGATTTCTATTTTTTCCAGTTCTTTGGCAACATCTTTTTGTGCCAATTCTTTAGAAACCTCTTTTTTGAGCTTCTCTTTTTCTTCTTGACTTTTTTGGGTTTCCTTTTTTTCTGATTTAGTTTGTTTTTTTGTCTTATCTAGCTTTGGAAATTTTTTGTTTTTCTCGATTTCTGCCCATTTAAATACTTGTGTGGTCAGGCGTTTGGCGTTTTGGTGTTTAAAATAGTCCGTAAATAGTTTTTCTATTTTTTCACCTGATTTCAAAATATCATTTTCCAGTTGGTAGAGTTTGTTAAACCTGTTGAGTTTTTGCAACAAAGATTTGTTGAGTTTTGTTTGATTTTGTTGCGATGCTTCTAAACTTTCTTTTTCTGCTTGGTATTTTGCTTGTAATTCTTTCATTTGTTTGATTTCCTTTTGCATTTTTACCAAAGTTTGATCAAACTTTACTTTGCTGTGGCTGACCTTCTTTTTAGCCCGATTGATTATGCTATAAGGAATGCCTATTTTCTGGGCGACTTCAAAGGTAAACGAGCTCCCGGCTTGTCCAATATTTAGGGCGTAAGTGGGTTGCAAATTTCGGATGTCAAACTCCATATGCGCATTGACAATTTCGGGAAATTGGTCGGCGATTAATTTAAGATTGTTGTAATGCGTGGTAATGATACCAAAGGCATTTTTTTTGTAAAAATCTTCTAGAAAGGCTTCCGCCAGTGCGCCACCTAATTCAGGGTCAGAGCCTGTGCCGAATTCATCGATTAGAAAAAGAGTATGTGCATTGATTTTTCGTAAAAAATGCCGCATATTTTTTAGTCGATAACTGTAAGTAGATAATTGATCTTCAATAGATTGATTGTCGCCAATATCGGTAAGAATATTTCTAAAAACAGGTAAAATCGTCTTTTCATCTACCGGAATTAAAATACCACTTTGTGCCATAATTTGCAGTAGCCCGAGCGTTTTTAAGCTGATACTTTTTCCACCGGCATTGGGTCCTGAAATAATGATGATGCGTTGCGATTCGTCTAGTGAAATATTTTGTGGCACGACCGGGAACCCCAATTTTTCGTTGGTGAGTTTAAGCAAAGGGTGATAGGCCTTGACCAATTTTAAGTGTCTTTCTTCAGTAAAATTCGGGCGAATGGCATTGAGTTGTAAAGCAAATCGGGCTTTGGCGGCAGTGATTTCCAAATCGATCAGATAGTTGTTGTATTGATGCAAGCTGAGATAAAAAGGGCGTAAACTGTTGGTTAGTTCTTTTAGGATTTTTACAATCTCTTGTTTTTCGTCGTATTTCAGTCCGAATAATTGTTTTTGCAACTGGTTGATGGCTTCGGGTTCGATAAAAACAATGCTTCCCGTTTTGCTGGTGCCCAAAAGACTACCTTTTACTTTTTTTCTATAAGCAGCTTGCACGGCAAGTACATTTCGATCATCGATGATACTTTCCTTGATATCAGACAAATAACCAAGTTTAGAGTACTTTTGTTTTTCTTGACCGAATATACTTAAAATCTCTTGGTTGACATGACTGATTTGCTTGCGGATATTTTTTAATTCAGCAGAAGCGCTGTCTTTAACTTCTGCATATTGATTAATTTTTTGATGTATCAGTTTGCTAATTTCGGGGTACAGTTTGATGCTCTCAATTTGCTCCAAAAGTCTAGGAAAATAGCTTTCGAATTTGCTAAAAAATTTTTTTAAACTGATAACGATATCGACTGCCTGTGCTATGATTAATAAATCCTTTGGCTCTATAAACGTATTTTCTACCTTAAGTTTTTTCAGTGCGTGTTCAAATGCTTGTATTATGTGATTGGGTAGGGGATTATCGCTTTCAAACGAGCGGAGATATTCATTGCTGACATCCAATTTTTTATTGATGATTTCCAATTCGATTTCAGGTTGAATCGATAAAATTTTATTTTTAGCTTCTTCTGAGTGTGCAAAAACAGCTATTTTATTTAGAACTTCATCAAATTCTAAATCTTGAAGGGCTTTTGGATGTATGGAATGGAATTTTCTCATTAAATTTGTTTCCTATTAAACACTAAACCGTGATAGAAAGTTGTATTTAATATTACAAATTTCTATGTAGGTTAGTATAAATGCAAATGTACTAAAATGAAAGTAAATATTGAAACATCGTGGCAAGGGGTTTTGGAAGAAACTTTTTCGGAGGATTATTTTGTCAAATTAGCTGAATTTGTAAAAGAAGAATATGCGCATTATGCTTGTTTGCCTAAGGGAAGCGAGATTTTTAATGCTTTTGAATATACACCTTTTGCCGATGTAAAAGTTGTGATTCTTGGCCAAGACCCATATCCTACACCCGGACATGCCCATGGGCTTTGTTTTTCGGTTCAGCCACATGTAAAACCTTTTCCACCTTCTTTAAAGAATATTTTTGCCGAAATTAAACAAGATATCGGGACAGATTTTCCCGAAAATGGCAATTTGGTTCGCTGGGCTAAGCAAGGGGTCTTGTTGCTCAATGCGGTTTTGACCGTTCGCAGTGGTCTGTCGCGTTCACATCAAGGAAAAGGCTGGGAGCGTTTTACCAATACGGTTATTAAAAAGATTTCGGACCATAAAGAAAATGTGGTTTTTTTGCTTTGGGGTGGCGATGCCAAAAAGAAAGAAAAACTCATTGATCCTTCTAAACACTTGATTTTAAAGTCGGGACATCCGTCACCTTTGAGTGCCAATAGAGGCTATTGGTTTGGCAATAAACATTTTTCCAAAACCAATCAATATCTCAAGGAACACCATTTGGATGAGATTGCTTGGTAAAAATGCTAATTATCCTTCAAAATTAACATCATATTTAACCCCTTTAAATTCCATCAGACTGGCTTTGAGCGAACCGACCATCAATTTGGCTTTAATAAGCAACGGCATTTTGTTTTGGTCATCGCTGATCCAAACGGTTACACTCTCGTCTTCTTTAAAAATTCTGCCGGATTGTACAATGGGACGAAACTTTAGACTGCGAATTTTTCCCAATTTTGTTTTGGTAACATCCCTGCCCAAAAATTTTAACCTGAAAGGATAAATTTCATTGTCCAAGAACATATTTACTTTTATCTCGTCGCCTTTTTTCAAATTAGAAGTGTCGATATTTCGCAAATAATAAAAGGCGGAAATCATATCGAATATTTTTTGTCCGGTATTAAAATACTTTTGTGATTTCTCTTTATAATCATTGACCAATACTTGTTGTTTTTGGTGAAAAAAGTTTAATTCCCTATTCAAGGTATAGCCACCTTCATCGATTCTTCTAATAAATTTGTAGGGTGTGGCTTGAGCATCAAAATAACTCTCATATAAGTCATCTATATCCATAAACCAACTGGAGATGCCTGTTGTCCAGCCTTTTCCGGTTGCATGAAACAAGTCTTTATTGTGAAAAGTATCTTTTTTTAAATCGAGTGTAGCATAGCCGGCGTTAAAAAAACCGTAATGAATTCGAAACTTAAAAAATTCTCCTGCTTGATAAGGAGCTTCTTGGGCATAAAAATTTATACTTAGTAATAATATGGCAGCAAAAAGTACTTTTTTCATGAGTTATGTATTTATTTCATCATACATAAAACAAACATTGTTCCAAAACTAAAAATCATATCCAAAAGTAAAAGAAAATGTTGTTTTATGTAAACGGGGTAAATCGCCAAAGTTGAACTTAAAGGGTCCTAAAAATGAATTAAAACCATAACCTATGCTATAACCATAAATATCTTTTGGCTGTAATGCGATTAATTTGTCGCTTGAGTCGTAATACAAGGCGTGTCCGCCCAAAAATAAATGGTGGTTTTTGAAAGGTTCTATATCCAAAATCATCTCGGGTAAAAAATATTTTGTGGCACTTATCGATAGCGCAGATGCAGGTTTATAATCGATGATATTGTCAAAGTTGAAATAATGATCTGCACCACCAAAATAAAAAATATTTTCTGCGCTGTGGCGTTTAGAATTATGCAGTCCTGTTTTTACCTGTGAATGTAAATAGGTGTGAGAAACTAGCTTTTGCGTATAGGATAAATCTAAAATATATTGCGAAAAAGGCTTGAAATCCTGATAAAAATTACTAGAGAAAGGTGTGTAAATTGCTTTTAATTTTAGATAGACTCCTTTGGTTGGAAAGTCAAAATTGTTGCGACTATCTAAGTGTATGGAGGCAAATCCACTGAAATAATGATTGTTGCCAAAATAATAAGCATTTTGTTCTTGTTCTTGACTGGTAAAGACGTAGGTATATACGCGTTTAAACTTTTGTTGTGTGCCAATTCTAATATATAAAAAATGGCTAAGGTTTCCTTGGAAATAAAACTCGTTGGTCAGTTGTAAATAATTGAAATCCAATTTGTTTATGCTGTAATGTTCGTTAGGAAAAATATCATCTGAAAAAACTTGATGCGAAAATTGATGTAAACTACTGTGAAATCCCATGCTTAATTTAAATCCATTGTCAATGATATAGTCAAAATTATATCTGAAATGGTTGCCACCGATAAAATCCACTGATAGTAAGTCGTTGTTGGTAAGTACATGCCGATTTTTCAAATTACCGATGACATTAATTTTATATAAGTCGTTGTAATGAAATCCCAAATTCATAGAAGCTTTATTTCTACGTTCTTTAAGATAGATAAATAGTGTAGACTTTCCGTTTTCATTTTTAAATCGATAGTGGACTTTTTCAAAATTCTCGGTGCCGTAAACATTTTTAATGCCGTCAATAAAATCTTTATAACTTATTTTTTGATTGCATTTTATATCAATTTTACCCAAAATATATTCGCGTTTAAAACGGTTGAGCCCATTGATGGTAATTTGGTCAAAAGAGAGACTGTCGGGTTTTTGATAATGCAACTTTTTAATTGGTTTATCGGATTGTAATTCCTTGATATTTTTTATTTTTTTAAGTCGCTGTTCCATGGCTATTTCACCCCGATGTATGATGGTATCGATTTTTTCAAAATCTGTTATGCCAATTCCCTTGATATTCGGGTGTAAATAAATATCGGTCATTGCTTTTTTTAGGGGCATTTTTTTATACATCCCAAAACTGACAATTTGATCCATAATGGCAGGTAAATCATTAATTTGATTTTTTTGTAGAATACTGCCTTGTACATCCGAACCGATTACGATATCTGCGCCCATATCTTTTGCTTCTTTTACCGGATAATTGTTGACGATGCCCCCGTCCAAAAGTAAAATTCCATGGAGTTCGTTGGGATTATAAACACTCGGTAATAAAGCGCTCGAAATGATAGCTTCGGCAAGATAACCACGGTTAAACAACACTTGTTTGCCATCTACAATATCCGTAGCAATACAGGCAAAAGGCGTTTGCAAAAAGTTAAAATCTTCAACATTACTTACCGGCAACAAATTCTCAGCCAAGACCATAAAAAACTTTTGTGAATCGTTTAAGCCTCTTGGTAATTTCGCGCTCATTTTATGCGTAGAAAAAGGCAGACTAATAATGTATTTTTTTCCGTGTTCTTTGTTGAAAAAATATTTGTATTTCCGTGCAAAACGGTTATACATGATATCATCAAAAGGCAATTTTCTAAAAATGGAATCAATCTGTGAAGCGGAATATCCGGCAGCATAAAAACCACCAACGATGGCGCCCATACTGGTACCGGTAATATAATCGGGGTGGATATGACGTTTTTCCAAAACTTTTAAAACCCCTATATGCGCCAAGCCCTTAGCGCCACCACCACTTAGTACCAAGCCAATTTTTGGATGAGCTAACGAGTCTTTGTGTTGTGCATACATTGAAACAAAGCTCCATAAAATTGCTAAAAAAATAAAGGTTTTTTTCATATTTTTATTATTCTATTTTTTTATTGGTA
>JANTGO010000111.1 GCA_024763015.1 Flavobacteriaceae bacterium | reverse complement strand
TAATCATCGGCAATCTTATAATTACCTTGTTTATAATATAAGTTGCTAATTGAATCATATACTTTTGGGAGAAAATCTTTGGTCTTTTGTTGTATAAGCAATGTCTCTGCTTTTAAATAATCCTTTTTTGCTTTTGTATATTCTCCGTTTCTTTTATAAATATAACCCCTGTTGATATAAAATCGGTAATCGTTGGGGTTGATTTTAATGGCTTTTTTAAAATCTTTAAGGGCACTTTTGTATTGATATGCCTGCGTGAGTAATTTGCCGTTCAGGTTATACGAAATTGCCAGATGTGATAGATTTTGATGTTTTTTTGCATTAAGAATTGCCTTTGTACTATAAAATCTTGCAGAATCCGGTTTTTTTAAAAAATCATAACAAATTGCAATATTTATTAAAGAATAATCTGTTAGGTTTTGATATCCAACTTTTTTTGATTGAATCAGATTCTTTTTATAATAAGATAATGCTTCTTTAAATTTAGACAGATATATTAGCAAGCTGGCTATATTGTTTAGATTAAAAAGTTTGTATTTCTCAAAATGGTGTTTTTCAGCTATTGTAAGTGCTTTTTGAAAAGTTTTCAAAGCATTATTATAATCACCGTGATAGTGGCATAGATTGCCCTTAACCGTAATGGCATTACAGTATATGTAAGACAACTCCTTGGATTGTGGTTTTTGAATTATATTGAGTGCACTGTCCAGATAAATTTTTGAGTTTTCAAATTTTTTTTGATCTATATATTTTTTAGAATATTCAAGGTATGCTTTACTTAATATAATGCTGTCTTTTTTTTGTTTTCCTAAGTCAATTAAATGCTTATAAAATATATATGTAGTGTCTTTGTGGTCTTTCCTTAATTTATTTGTGAGCAAATTAAGATAGTCCAATTTTTCACCATCTGTTTTAGCTTGTTTGACTTGTGTAAACAGACTGTCTATGGATTGTCCTGAAGCATTTAAAAAATGCAAAGAGAGAATTATAAATAATATGTAATAGGACTTGTACATTAAACTCTAATTGGTTATGGTATGATAATCGTTAACGAAGTATTATGATTGTTTTTACTGATAGAAACCTTGGCGTTTATTTCAGATAAATGTTGTTTTATGATTTTAAATTTTTGATTATTTTCATAATCAATATTACTCATTAGGTTTTTGTCATCACTAATATTGATATAAATAATTTTTTTAGGTGAAGTCTCAAATTTGATAGAAAGAAAATTTATTGGGGAATTTTTAACAATAAAATCTATACTGCTTTGTAAAGCCCTAAAAGTTATGATTGTTTTTTTTCTATTTAAGACATGTATTCCCGGAATAGTATTATTTATATAGAATTTGAAATCCTTTTGATTATTTGAAATTCTGCTTAAGTAATATTTAAACCTATCATAAAAATCTTGAACTGTAAAAGTTTCTTTTTTAAGTAACCAGAGAATATCCCTAAATTGGGCTATGCTTTCTGTTGTAAAATGTTTAATATCCTTGACCTGCTCTATTATTTGAGTCTTATTTTGTTCAGGAACAAATAATACACTATTAATTTCTGAAACGATATAGCTCAAATGCGAGCCTATACTACTGTGCAAATCACCTGCAATTCGCAAGCGTTCGTTTTCTTGTTGATCAATGAGTCTTATTTGTTGTTGGGTATGTCGTTTATTCATAAAATTAAAAAGCAATAACAATAAGCCCATTAACATAAAGAATATTAATAATACATTTCTTTTTTTATTTTCATTAATCTCACTTTTTTTAATGAGAATCTCTTTTTGCTTTTGAATTTTTTTATCTTTAGTTTCCAGATCGAATTTGGTTTGTATTTCTGCAATTTGGTTAAATTTTTCAATAGCATTTACTTCATTAATGTAATCTTTATATAATCGGAGATAATGGTATGCCAATTTGTATTTTCCTGTTTTTTGATACAAAGTACCCATTCCTTTGTAGAGTTTTTCAATACCTTTTTTATCTTCAAATTGGTCATATAATTTTTGGCTAGCGAGATAGGCTTTTTCAGCTTGATGATAATCTTTTTTTATTTGGAAAAGGTCAGCTTGAAATATTAAGAACCTCCTGTCTTTATATATATTAATAGCTTTGTTAATGTCTGTTATAGCATTGTCTATCAGGTTGTTATCTTTGTTTATTTTAGCTTTTAGAAAATATGTTTCTCCTATATATGTTTTGTCAGTATCCGGATTTAAAATCGATAGTAGTCTGTTTTGATAATATTCTGATGAATCAAGTTTCTTTATTTTATAGTATGTGTTGGCTAAGTTAAACAGACTTGTTTTATAAAAAATTCTTTCTTTTAGCGTATCCATATTCTTTATATTATCCCTAAAACATTTTATGGCTTTCTTATCAAAATTGATTAATCTGTATCCGACTGCTAGATTGTTGAGCAATTTCATTTGCAAGGTCTTGTAGTGATTTTTTTTTGCGATTTTCAAGCCAGCCCTAAAAAAAAATAACGATTTAGTATAATGTTTATAGACATATTGCGTTGATCCTCTGACCAATAAAAGGTGGCAATATATTTTTTGTAATTCGGGATGGTGGTTAACAATATATTGCGTGCTATCAAGGTAATGCTCAGCTTTATTATAACTGTCTTTTGAAAAATAATTTATACCCAAATTCAAATACGATTCTGCTATAATAGATGGATCTTTTTTGTCCTTGCCATATAATAATATTTTTTCAAAAAAATAGATGCCTGAATCTGGTTGTTTCCTGGCAAACCGAAGGCTGATATCATCCAGAAGTTTCATCTTAAGGCTGTCATTTTGCATCGGAGAAAGTGTTTCAGTAACTTTGTCAACATCTTGAGCAACAATATTTTGACCCATCAACAAGACGAAGCATAAGTAAATATACTTTTTAAAAGATAAATATGTTTTACGAATGCTTCTCATGTCAATTTCATCAAAAAAGAAATATTATTTTCCGAATTCTTTATAATTATTATCGGGCTTGATATCAGCCATAAAACCTAATGGGTCAATAGCCACAGCTTTAATGGATTTTAGAGTTTTGTCAACCGTAAAACGATAATTTGGAATACCATATTGCCAAGTAGGCAAAACCGTCCATTTGACTTTTGGAAAGGGATTTTCCTTCTTGCCAAGCATCAAATCAAGAGGTATATAAAACAATTCTGTGCTTCCATCGGCATAGACTACCATTACATCTAAAGGCATAGGCATTTGTCCTTTATTCTTGATTTTAATGACTGTTTTTTGACCATTTGCTAGGAGACTATCAATGGCATAATCAATATGATGGGTTGTCTCTAGCCAGTCATTAGCAAACCATTTTAGATTCATACTTGATGTTTCTTCTGCAATTCTAAAAAAATCATCGGGCTGTGGATGCTTCATCTTCCAGTTTTTGTAATATTTTTTTAGGCTCTGATGTAGTTTATCAAATCCCATAATATAACCTAACTGACTTAAAACCAGTTTGCCCTTGTCATAGGCACCCACCCAATATGCCAAGTTGGTGTTGTAATGGTCTGCATGCGTATTAAGCGGTTCATCCTTGCCTTGTTGCACCAAATATCGGTAGCTGTTGAGAGAACCGGAAAAAGGATTTTCTTCTTGAATACCATTGACAAAAACGTTTGCCATATCTTGTATGTAAGATGTAAAGCCTTCATCCATCCAAGGGTATTCACTTTCATTGCTCGCCAAGGCAAATTGAAACCAGCTGTGCCCCAGCTCGTGTTGTACAGTGCCTCGTAAACTGTTAAATGCCTTGTTGCCATAAACAAAAGTACACATGCCGTATTCCATACCACCGTCTCCTGCTTGTATGACACTGTATTTTTTATAAGGATAATCGCCTACAAATTCATCATAAAATGCCATGGTTTTGCTGACAACAGGTTCTAATTTTTTCCAATTCTCAGTTGCACTTTTTTGATAGAAGAAATGAAGTTTAACACCTTTTGGGCCTTCTATAATATCGTGAATATAATCAGGGTCAGCAGCCCATGAAAAATCATGTACATTGTTTGCTTTGAAGTGCCAGGTTAGATTGTCACCGGCAGGTATTTGTATTTGCTTGTCAGTCTTGTAGCCTTTACCGATGTTTTCAGGGTTTTGCAGGTAACCGGTAGCGCCAATTGTGTATTTTTTGGGAATTTCAATGCTTACGTCAAAGTCACCCCAAACTCCGTAAAATTCTCTTCCCAAATAAGGATCGGTATGCCAGCCTCGTGCGTCGTATTCACACAATTTGGGATACCATTGTGCCATTGAGTAGTCGATGCCTTCCGAGTTATTTCTACCACCGCGACGTAGCAAAAGCGGAATTTGTGTCAGATAATCCATTGTAAATGTAGTAGAAGCGCCGGGTGCAAGGGGTTTGTTGAGCTTAACACTCAAAATAGTTCCGGTTGTTTGATAAGCAGCCGGACTATCATCTTGTTTTAAATAATTAATTTTTATAAAACCGATTTCACTTGGTTTTAAATTTTTTATTCTGGTATCAAGGTTGCGGTCAGGGTCTTCAAGTGTTTGGTTGTGCCAGTCCATAGCACTTCCGGGTTGAAAGGCATTCCAATACAGGTGAAAATATACATTATATAATGTGTCTAGCGAATTATTTTTATAAGTCAATATTTCTTTACCGGTATATTGATGCTTTTCAACATCCATTTTTACGTTAATTCTATAATTGACGTATTGTTGCCAATAATTTATTTTTTCAGGTTCTGTAACCGTTTTTTTTGATGATATAGATTTATCAATAGTAGTAACTTGTGCCGTTTTTTGTTGCACTTGACAGTTCCAAAAGGAAGCTATAATCAGGATTATATATAGAATTTTTCTCATTTGTTTAAACAATTTTATAAATGGCAATATACAACTTTTTGAAATTGAAGTTATAGGTTTTTTTTGCTCAATTATTTTAATATATTTGCTTTATTCTATACTAGCGATATTTTATAAATAATTTATGCGTAAAAATTTATTCTTAGCAATTCTTTCAGGAATCTTATTTTCAATAGGTTGGCCGACATATGGATTTCCCTTGTTTTTGTTTTTTGCTTTTGTTCCTTTATTGTTGATTGAAGAAGATTTTTATCAAAACAAACATAAAAAACGATTTTTTTGCTATGTTTATCTTGCTTTTTTTATTTGGAATCTGACAAAAACTTGGTGGATACTAAATTCCACAGTAGTAGGCGGAGTGTTTGCAGTTGTGGTTAATTCTTTGCTAATGACATTCACTTTTTGCTTGTTTCATTTTGTTCGCAAACGATTGCCCGACAGCATGGCATTGCCTTTTTTTGTAGCGATGTGGATTAGTTTTGAAAAATTTCACTTAAATTGGGATTTTTCTTGGCCTTGGCTTAATCTGGGCAATGGATTTTCCGATGTTCCTTCTTGGGTGCAGTGGTACGAGTTTACTGGAAATTTTGGTGGTGCTTTGTGGATTTTAGTGGGTAATTTGATTGTTTACAAAGGGCTTTCAGTTTTCTTGCGTCGTCACCATAGATATATTATTTATAAGATGTTTTTCAAAATTGCTTTATGGATTGCCCTACCAATGATTTTTTCTTGGTGGTTGGGACGTAATTATCAAGAGAAAGGTAAAGAAGCTTCAGTTGAAATATTACAGCCCAATCTCGACCCTTGGGAAGACAAATTTCATTATAATAATAGTCAACTAGCCGATAATTTATTGGCTTTGGTGCAAGATTCTACCGATTTAATCGTGGCACCGGAAACGGCTATTTCACAGTATGTAGAAATAAATAGTTTTAAGCACACGAGTGTCTATGACAAACTTGCTAATTTTTCTAAATCGCATCATGCAGCCATTTTAACGGGGGTTGATTTTATTCACTGGTATCCCAAAACAAGTGTTAATATTCCTGACACAGCCAATAAAACAAGAAGTGGCAGGTGGTTTGATATGTATAATTCGGCTGTGCTGATCGATGGGGCTAAGCCTTTTCAAATCTATCATAAGTCAAAATTGGTAGTAGGAGCAGAGTACACGCCTTTTAAAGAGATTTTGGTTCCTTTGATTGGCGATTGGGTGACCAAAACGATAGGGGTTTCCATGGGGTCTAATGTTTCTCAAAAAAAACGAGGTGTTTTTGTTTCGGGCAAGATTCGTGTAGCTCCGATTATTTGTTATGAATCAATCTACGGGCAATATGTAACGGATTATGTAAAAAATAAGGCAAATTTGCTTGCCGTTATTACCAACGACGGATGGTGGGGCAATACGGAGGGACATAAACAGCATTTGAGTATGGCGCGCTTACGTGCTATAGAAAACAGACGTGATGTAGTGCAATCTGCCAATACGGGAATATCCGCATATGTCGACCAAAAAGGCAATATTATACAATCTTTGGGATACAACACGCGTGGGCAGATTCTCGCTACAGTACGATTAAACGAAAACGAAACGTTCTATACCCAACAAGGAGATTATATTGCACGTGTGGCTATTTTTATGGCGATATTGCTATTTCTATATAGTTTTGCACATAAAAAAATACGGTTATAGATAACGGTTTAAATATGGTGCGTTTGGCATTTCAACGCTACAAAGTTTCAATTTACTACTTTGTTTATTTATTGCTATCATCTTCATTACTAGCATCATCTGCCAAATGCACTATATTTTTTGTTAGGCAATGTTTTTTTTCATAATCATTTTTTGTTCGTGAATTTCAAAACTTCTTATATTTCAAAATATTGTTTATTTTTCCCTTTTGTTCGAGATTCCCAGTCCTGGCAAACTTAGCCCAAAGAGCACAAACTAATAGTTGGCTTTCGGAAAGTTCTCTTGCACTTATACCTTCTACTAATTTAGCGTTTTCCCAAAGCGAACTATCTCCAAAAAGTAGAGGAAAATCAATAGTATGTGTTGCTCCATAT
>JANTGO010000110.1 GCA_024763015.1 Flavobacteriaceae bacterium | reverse complement strand
GCACTTTTACAGTGGCAGAAGTTGTGTAGTTGTCGAGATATTTTTAATTAAAAAACCATTTAGAATGAACGTTTTTACTTCACGATTTTTATTATTTGGCTTTCTATTGCTGTTTTTGAACGGGCAAATTTTTTCGCAATCTAATAAGAAAGCGGATACGATAAAACGCAATAAAATATACAAGCAGTCTTTAATTCCGATTGGCTTGATAGGTCTGGGATTGATAGCCAATCGTAGTGATTTTGAAAAAAAATTCAAGATAAAACTACGCAATTCCGTTGGTAATGACTTTCATTTTGGTATTGATGACTATGTGCAATACGCGCCTATTGCCGAGATGTATGTAGCGGATGCTTTTAGGGTAGAAGCCAAAAATCATTGGTTTGAGCAAACAAAATATTTGCTCATTTCGCAAGCGCTATCCGGAGGTGTTGTGCAGTTGATAAAATATTCGACGCATAAAATACGTCCGGATGCTTCAAATAATTTTTCTTTTCCTTCGGGACATACTACTTTGGCCTTCACCGGTGCAGGTGTTTTGTATCAAGAATTTAAAGATACGGCGCCTGTTTTGGCGTATAGCGGATTTGCATTTGCCATCACGACGGGTAGTTTTAGAATGTTGAATAACAAACATTGGCTTTCTGATGTGTTGGTGGGGAGTGGCATAGGATTGTTGAGTTCTTATTTAATTTATCATTTCGAGCCACTTAAAAATTTTAATCCTTTTAAAAAAGTGAAGCGTATTAGCTTTTTACCACAGATTGGCGCTTCGCATTATGGTTTTTACTTTGTTTATAAGTTTTGAAATGGTTAAGGAAAGTATCCAAAATAGTGATAGCTTTCCCCTGTTTTCTGCTTAGTGAACTCAAATATTTAAAAAAACGTATATAAGCCTAATTTGATAAAATAGACAAAGAATGTTTTCTATACACGAACCATTGCGGTTTGCCTACGGCATACGAAGGTTTTAGGTAAATTTAGAGTGGAGCGGACGTAAAAAACAATCTGCTGTTCGAGCAAAACGAATTTTGATTGGGAACATAAATGTACGATTAATTGAAATAAATTTGGCAGCAGAAATGTAGTGCGAGTTCAGATTGTTTAGGGAGCGAAACGTATAAATTAGTAAAAGTTTCGTCAGCCTAGACTTTTTTGTTACTTTTTTGGTCGATACAAAAAAGCAAAGATTTAATAAAATAGATATAGAATAGTTTTTAAGAAAAACAATCAAAAATTATAGCTGACCTCCCCAAAAAACTTTAAGTAAAAATTCGATTTGTTTAATGAAAATGTGTAAAATAGTGGTAGCTTTTTTATACTTTTGTCTTTCTTTAAAAATGACATAAATTTTATGAATAAATATTTTTTACTCCTTATTTTGTCGATATATGCTACAAGCAATTTTGCCCAAACCAAAATTTTATTTGATGCAACCAAAGCGGAGACAGCCAATAATGCCGATTGGGTGGTCGATGCCGATCAATTTAATTTGGGCTATCATCCCAATCCGTATGTAGGTGGAAATGAAGCCAATGCACAGCGTTTTCCTACACCTGACCAATCGGGGATCACTGCCGGTACTTCGCAAGATTATTGGGAAGGCGGAATTTCTGCTTGGGGTGTCGATGCTGCCAAATTGGGTTATATAGTCGAAACTTTGCCTTACACAGGGCAAATAACTTATGGCGATGCGAACAATGACCAAGATTTGTCCAATTATGATGTTTTTGTGGTCTGCGAGCCCAATATTTTATTTACGGCTGATGAGAAAACAGCTATGATGAATTTTGTGCAAAATGGTGGTGGCTTGTTTATGATTTCAGATCATGACAATTCTGACCGAAATGGCGACGGGGCTGATTCTGTCGAGATATGGAATGAATTTATGCAAACCAATTCGGTACAAACCAATCCCTTTGGTATTTCGTTTGATTATGCTTCGTTTAACGATGACACTTCCAATATGGCTAATTTGCCTATGGATCCCATATTGCATGGACCTTATGGCGATGTCACAAGTGTGGAATTTTATGCAGGCACTTCCATGACATTAGACACGAATAGCAATCCCAGTTTGAAAGCTGTTGTCTATAGTTCCGGTAGCAGTAATACCGGAAATACAGGTGTTTTATGTGCCTACGCAACTTATGGCAATGGGAAAGTGGTCGCACTCGGTGATAGTTCTCCTGCGGACGATGGATCCGGAGACCCTCATGATCATTTGTACGACGGTTGGATTGCAGATGCCAACGGTAATCACGAAAGATTGATAATGAATGCAACTGTTTGGCTGGCAACCCATGACGTAAATGCAATTAATCAAGACGAAATAGCTTCAAATTATCAGGTAAATTTTTCCTTAAACCAAGTAGGTGTCCAAGGAAATACTCAAGGAAATTTAAAGTTGGTCGTTAGCAATTTGTTGGGACAAGAAATCTTTGCTGATAATATGATGCTTGGAAAATCTGAAAATATTCATTTACAAGCAAACAACCTGTATTTTTATCGTTTGCTCAGGAATAACAGGCCGATTAAAACCGGCAAATTTGTATTGGAAACTGCTAAATAGCATTTGTTGAATTTCAAATTATTAATATAATAAGCTTTTAATCAGTTATTTATAAAATATCTTGGAATATTTTTCATTTATTATTGACTTTTCTTTTTATATTCTTTAACTTTATGAAAAATTTGTTTACGCTTAAATTTTGGTTATAAGGAAATAATTCTAAAAACATATACAAATGAAAAAAATTCTATTATTTACAGGTGATTTTGCTGAAGATTATGAAACAATGGTACCCTTTCAAATGCTTCAAATGTTGGGTTACGAAGTGCATGCCGTTTGCCCTGACAAAAAAGCAGGTGATACTATAAAAACCGCTATTCATGATTTTGAAGGACAGCAAACTTATAGCGAAAAAGTAGGTCACAATTTTACTTTAAACTACGATTTTGATCGCGTTAATTTGGATGATTATGCTGGATTGGTCATTGCCGGAGGTCGTGCCCCTGAATATTTAAGGCTAAATCCGCTTATCATAGAGATGGCACAATACTTTTTTAAAGAAAACAAACCGGTAGCCGCTATTTGTCATGGGGCGCAAATATTAAGTGCTAGTGGTGTGCTCAAAGGACGTAAATTGACAGCTTATCCGGCTGTGGGTCCCGAAGTTAGCTTGGCGGGTGCCGAATATCAAAACATTCCGGTAGATCAAGCTTATGTCGATGGCAATTTGGTGTCCTCACCCGCTTGGCCCGGACATCCCGCTTTTATTAGGGCTTTTGTTGAATTATTGGGTGCTAAAATTGAGATTTAGGAAAAATATTTTTTGAAGAGATTATTAAGGCTGTGTCTTTAAAGTAATGATACAGCCTAACTCGAAAAATTTAAACAATAATTCAAGATTGTGTTAAAATAATTCATGTAAATAATCGTATAACACGTTGATTGTCAATATTAGAATTGATTATTATTCAATTTGTGGTGAATTTTATGGGTTAATTCTTGTTGGTAATATACACGCCAAGTAGAATGACAGCACCGGCAAATAGTTGGAGCAAGGAGATTTTTTCGCCATCCCAGATACCCCAAAGCAAAGCAACGATCGGAATGGTATAGGTAACTGAAGCGGCAAAAATCGGCGTGGAAATTTGTACCATTTTATTAAAATATATCATTGCCAAAGCCGTTCCTATGACGGCCAAAACCAATGTGTATCCCAATGCACCGAGTATGGGTTGATGCGTATAATTCAATTCAAAAAATCCGGTAAAATACAACACGATAACGGAGGGAATTAACACCCAAGTAAAATTTCCAACGGCAATTGCCATCGGTTCTAAATCAGATAAGTCTTTTTTGATAACATTTACATTTATTGCATAACCAATAGTGGCTGCAATAACGGCAAATGCGTACCAATAATTATCATTTGGATTGGTTGAGGCACTTTCACCGACCAGTAAAACGGTTCCAATAATACCGATGATCACACCTATAATTTGTTGTTTGTTAAAAACATATTTGAAGAACAAATAGCCTACCAATAAGGTGTTTAAAGGCGTGAAAGAATTGAGAATAGCAACGATACTGCTGTCGATATGTTGAATGGCAAAAGTAAACAGGAAAACAGGAATAAATGTACCCGCAATAGAAATATACAACAGGTAACGCCATTGTCTTTTGTTGATTTTTTTTAATTGCTTAAACCCGATTAGCAACAAAAAAACACCGGCAAAAATCATTCTAAAAGCACCTACCTGAACGGGACTTAAATGAATTAATGCAAGCTTCATCAAGATAAAAGAACTGCCCCAAACAAGTGATAAGCCTATAAGAATAAGCCATTTAAGTTGATTATTTTTCATGTGTCAACAATATTTTGGATGCAAATATATACATTTAATTCATTTTCTTTTGATGTGAATTATTCAAATCAGTTCAAACTTGTAGTTTAACATATAAGGGTTTGTGTTTTTTTAAATAAACAATTTAGTTGTTTATTTTGGCAACCTTGGCCATGGTGTTGTCTTGTCCGCTTTTGTGTGTTTGTACACTTATTTTATATTTCTTCATCATAAAATTTTTTAAAATCCCGTTTGATTTCATCGCGGATACGTCTGAATTCGGATAAGATAAAGTTGTCAGAACCTTTTACTTCGGCAGGATCTTCAAATCCGATATGCAAACGGTGTTTAACCGCTCCTGTAAAAAAGGGGCAACTCTCTTTAGCGCCGTCACAAACGGTAATGACATAATCAAATTTATCATTGAGGAAATCAGTAACCGGCTTGGGTTTGTTGTTTGAAAGGTCAATGCCTATTTCTTTCATTACTTGTATAGCCTTGGGATGCACTTCACCGCTTGGTTCGGTTCCGGCGGACACCACTTCCAAATACGGATCAAAGTATTTGAGAAAACCTTCGGCCATTTGACTGCGACAGGAATTACCAGTGCATAAAACAAGGATTTTAATTGGTTTTTGTTTTTTATTTTCAAATTTATTCATAGTTTATCGTAAATTTACTATTAATTTAAATAAAAAAATTGAATTATAAACAAATATTATCATCTAATTTGACATCAAAAAACTCATAAAACAAATCTTTTGCCATCTGCCAATTATCCTTATCAATGCAATATTTTACCTTTGGCGCACAAACTTCACCTTTAATTAAACCGGCTTCTTTTAATTCTTTTAAATGTTGAGATACAGTTGACTGTGCGATGGGCAAAATATCCACCAATTCTCCCGTAAAACAAAAGTTTTGTTGCTGCAAATATTGCATAATCAGTAAGCGTGTGGGATGTCCCAAAGCTTTGGCAAATCGTGCCAATTGCTTTAATTTCTCTTCATTGGGCAAATTGATATGGGCGTTTTTGTAATTGATTTTCATATGGCAAAGATATGAATTATTTTTAATTATCGTAATATTACGATATAATTATTTTTAAGCATCAATATTTTTTATGACTTTTTAAAGTATTCAGCAATTATTCTTTAAATTTCCAGAAAAACTGACAAGTATCATAAGTAACATTTGTTACATTACATAGTTTTGATGTATAAAAAAAAATATTATGAAAAATTTAGTTATTTCTTTGGTAAGTGTATTGGTTATAAGTAGCCAAATTTCTGCTCAAAAATTATCGCCTTATGTAAAAGTAGGTGATGTTTATGGTAGTATGCAAGAGACTTCCAAAAAAGTTGTTGGTGCATTAAAATCTCAAAATTTTATGATTGTGGGATTTTATCATCCGGCAAAAAAGCCAAATCTAAAAGTGATTGCTTTTACGCGTTCAGATTTAAAAAACACGGTTGTCAAAGTAGCGGACCGTGGCGCATTGGCAGCAACGATGAAAATTGGTTTGTATAGAAAGGGAGATAAGGTAGAGGTATCTTATACGCTTCCCGAATATATGCTTCGAGCTTATTTGCGTGACAATTATGCCAAATATAGAAATGTCTTTAATAAATTCAATAGTGATTTAAAACTTGCTTTAAGTAGTGTCGGCTCTGATTTCACCCCTTTTGGCGGCCACGTGGATGCCGGTAAATTAAAAAATTATCATTATAAAATTTTTATGCCATATTTTACGGACCCTGTTACGATTAAAACTTTTTCTTCTTTTTCTGAAGGTGTAAATACCATTGAAAGAAATCTGGAAAATCATGTAGGTGAAACAACTTTGGTTTACAAAATTAAGTACAGAAACAAAAATGTTGCAGTGTATGGTGTCGCATTACGAAGCAAATCAACTGGCGAAGCTGTTTTTTTGCCCAAAATAGGGGAGCGCCATTTAGCAGCTATGCCATATGAAATTATTTTGCAAGGCAAAACGGCGACTATCTTGCCGGGTAAATATCGCATTGCGTTGTTTTGGCCGGATTTGAGTATGGGTACTTTTATGCGAATTGTTAGTACCCCGGGAGATATAGAGGATACTTTTAAATTAATCTGTCAATAGTAATGATATAGAAGCCTGGACTTTGTTAAAAAAGTCTAGGCTTTTACGCTAAGATATTAGAAATCAATTGTTATTATTATTGATTTCATCCAATAGTTTTCTATTTAGCGCTTGTTCGCGCTCTAGTGAAGTTGCTCTGAATTTGTTATATTCTTCTTCTAATTCATTATATTTTTGCAAAGCATCTTGTGTAATAATATTGCTCTTGTAAAATTTGAGGATAAAAAATATTAATAAACCTAGTAAAACGAGCAAACTTGCCCCAAAAATAAGTCTAAAAGTATCTTTTTCAATTGTTGAGCCTAAAAAAGAAATTTGATTTTTTGAAGTATCAATTTTTGTAAGTTCATTTTTTAAACTGTCTATTTGTGTTTGTAAATCTTGTTTTTCCTTTTTGTCTGCCAGAATTTGATTATTAGCTTGTGTAATAATTTTTTGTTTTTGTAGCAAGCTATCTTCCACATGGTTTTTTAGCTGAAGAAACCAAGTACGTTTGATAACCTTATATGCTTGATAATTACTTGATTTTTTAA
>JANTGO010000109.1 GCA_024763015.1 Flavobacteriaceae bacterium | reverse complement strand
ATTTCTAAGATAAAAAATTTAGAAGACGACATCGCACTATCCCTGGCAGCTTTGGGTATTAGAATCATAGCACCCATGCCCGGGAAAGGAACAATTGGGATTGAAGTGCCAAATAAAGTCAGAAAAATTGTGCCGATGCGTTCGGTTATACAATCCAAAAGATTTCAAAATGCCGAAATGGAATTGCCCGTCGCGATGGGTAAGAATATTACCAATGAAACCTATGTATTTGATTTGACAAAAATGCCACACTTGTTGGTAGCAGGTGCTACCGGGCAAGGAAAGTCGGTTGGTATCAACGCTATTTTGACCTCGCTTTTGTATAAGAAACATCCTGCCGAAATAAAATTTGTGTTGGTTGATCCCAAAAAGGTTGAATTGACGCTTTATAATAAAATTGAACGTCATTTTTTGGCAAAGTTGCCTGACGAGGAAGAAGCCATTATCACCGATGTTACCAAAGTCGTTAAAACCTTAAATTCTTTGACCAAGGAAATGGATGAGCGTTATGATTTGCTCAAAGATGCAATGGTGCGCAACATCAAAGAATACAATGCAAAATTTAAAAAACGATTGCTAAATCCGGAATCCGGTCATCATTTTATGCCTTATATCGTTTTGGTTATTGATGAGTTTGCAGATTTGATGATGACTGCCGGTAAAGAGATAGAATTGCCGATTGCAAGAATTGCGCAGTTGGCAAGAGCGGTTGGTATCCATTTGATTGTCGCTACCCAAAGACCTTCGGTCAATGTTATAACCGGTATGATTAAAGCCAATTTTCCGGCTCGGATTGCATTTGCGGTTACCTCTAAAATAGATTCTAGGACTATTTTGGATAGCGGTGGCGCCGAAAGACTTATCGGAAAAGGGGATATGCTTATCTCTACCGGAAATGATTTGGTGCGCTTGCAATGTGCATTTGTCGATACGCCCGAAGTAGGGCAATTAACCGAGTTTATAGGTTCTCAACGCGCTTATGCAACGGCTTTTCCGCTGCCTGAAGTAGAAGATGAAAGTTCTGGCATAGGATTTGATGACAGTATTGATGATAGAGATGAACTCTTTAAGGAAGCAGCTTATATTTTAGTGAACGCCCAACAAGGTTCTGCCTCTTTATTACAAAGAAAATTGAAATTAGGTTATAACAGAGCCGGTAGAATAATCGATCAGTTAGAAGCAGCCGGTATTGTTGGTCCTTTTGAGGGAAGCAAGGCGAGAAAAGTCTTAATTCCGGATATAATTGCGCTGGATGATTTTTTTAAAGGAGAGATTTGATTTTGATTATTCTTGATTTATAAAAATATGATATTAAAATAAATAGAAATGAAAAAAGTTTGGATGATTATCGGACTATTATTTGTAAGTTTTTTGGGACATGCTCAAAATGATGCAAAAGCTGTAAAAATATTGGACAACTTAAGTGCGCAATTACATGCTTACAAAAATATTTATGCAGAATTCAAATACAATTTGATAAACAAAGATGCAGGTGTTACGCAGGAAACCAAAGGAAGATTGAGTATTGAAGGCAATAAGTTTCATGCCGTTTATATGGGTGTTGATGATATTTTTGATGGACAAAAACGCTATCAAGTTATTCATGAAAACGAGGAAGTGAATGTCGTAAATCATAAGGATGATGATGCATTTACACCCAATCAAATTTTTTCTTTTTATAATAAGGGTTATCAACAAAAAATGGATATCAAAAAGAAAGTTGGTGGTCGTATTATTCAGTATATCAGGCTGATACCAAAGAATTCAGATGTCAGTGAAAAATTTGTTTTACTTGGAATCGATGTCAAAGCCAATCATATTCACGATGCAATTCTTACGGAGAAAAACGGCTCTTTGATTACCTTAGAAATCACCAAATTTATTACCAATCAGGTAATGCCGTCTAAACTATTCCAATTCCAAAAAGATAAGTATCCGGAGTATTACATCAATGAATTGGATTGATTAACAGCGTTGATTTAATTTATAATATATTTGTAAAATGAAGAAAGCCTTGTTTTCTTCATTTTTTCATACAAAAATCAATTAATTGAAAATAGTCCATCGTTACATATTAACAAGTTTTTTAAAGAAATTCTTGCCGAGTTTTGTCATTATCTATTTTATTTTTGTGCTTCAAAGTTTTTGGCTGTATTTCGACGAACTTGCCGGTAAAGGTTTGGGACTTTCTGTCATTTTTAAGTTCTTGTTGTATCTTTCTCCTTTTGTGGTGCTAAATGCCATTCCCCTATCCATTTTATTAGGAGGCATTATGAGTTTTGGATCTTTGTCTGAACGTTCGGAATTTACCGCTATGAAATCGATGGGAATTTCATTAAAACAGCTGATAAAAGCCATGTCAATTCCGGTATTGATATTGGCTATTGCTACCTTTATTTTTGCCAATACTGCCCTGCCTTATGGAAACTTTAAGTTTGGAAACTTACGTAGAAATATTCATAATAAAATGCCTAGTGTCGCTATTTCCGAAGGTGTTTTCAACGATTTTAAATCTGCCGGTATTAATATTTATGTAAAAAAGAAATTTGGGCAGAACAAAAACAAATTACAAGAGATTATCATTCATCAAAAGGTAAATGGCATACCCGACAAGCTGATTATTGCCAAAAGCGGTTTGTTTAAGAGTGACATAGACAACCAACTCATTCAGTTGATTTTATATGATGGCGCATTTTATGAGGACTTAACCCGTCAACAAAAATCAGGTGCGGATAGGTTGAAATATCCGGCGATGAAATCCGCTTTTAAAGAGCATATCATCAATATTGATATGTCCGGCATGAATAAGGTTGACTTAAACACGACCTCAATTTCCTCTGCTTATCACATGCTCAATGTATTGGATTTGAATAAACAAATAGATACGATCAAAGATGAAATTAAAGTAGCACGCAGGGATTTTAGTCACGAATTTTTACTTAGAAATGGGCTTAAAAATTTGAAACCAGAAACAAAGACTAAGATTGAAGCATATAAGGATGTATATGCACTTTTGAACGATAGCATACTCATCAAAAAGGATGTTTATCGCAATGTTATGAATCGTGCTGCCAACAAAGCCGATGGCTTGATGATGTTTGCGAAGCGCAAGAGGGAATATTTAGCCAGAAAGGCAGAAAAATCTAATAAATATATCCATGCTTTTATGGAAAAATTCAGTTATCCTATTTCGGTGATTATCATGTTTTTGGTTGGCATTTCTCTAGGAACCATTATCAAAAAAGGGGGCTTTGGTATTTCGGTTGTTTTTGGTATCGTTATTTTTGTAACCTATTACATTTTAAGTATGTTGGGAAAAAATGCGGCGGAGGAGGGTGCAATCTCCCCATATTTGGGCGCTTGGTTTTCGACAAGTGTGCTGTTACCTTTGGGTATTTATCTAACCTACAAAGCAAATAATGACGGTGAATTTATTTGGATTTCGAATATTTCAACAAGAATTAAGAATTTTATGATTAAAATTTTAAAAATTGAATCGTTGAAGTAACTTTTCGGTTTTAAATCATTTTTCCTGTTTTCTGCACAGGGGCACCAAAATTTTGTCTGGTAAACCTGATTTCTCAACCGTATTATTCGCAACAAAATACCGGAATTAATGACGGGGCTTCGATACAATTTTACTCATTCTTCGTAAAATCACTCAGCCACCTATAATACTGCTAAAAATTGCAAAGTGAGAATAATTCACAAAGCGTAGGTCACTGAGTGATTTCAATGACGGGGCTACGGTACTATTTTCCCTGCTTTCATTGGAAAAATCACTCAGCCACCTCAAAGGCTGCTATAAATTGCAAAATGTAGGATACTGAGTGAATTTTCTGAGCGAAGGGAAGAAAATTTGTACCGAAGTGCCGGTTTTCAAAAAAGTAAAGATTTAATAAAGTGGCTGGGACACCCAAATTTTGAAATATAAATTTGTATTTATTTAAATATCAGATAGTTGTAATTTCTAATGAAAAAGTTAGGAAAACATCTAATTTCTTACTTTATCTTGTTAATCTTTTGATAAGACGCTTTGATACCCTGTGTGAGCGCTGCACTAAATCCTTCTTGCTCCATCTTGTTTAGTCCGGTAATAGTGATGCCTAATGGGGTGGTTACTTTGTCAATCTCTGCTTCAGGGTGACTATTGTTGGCTAGCAATAATGCTGTAGCACCTTTTATGGTTTGTGCAGCAATTTTTTGCGCTTCATCGCTTTCAAAACCGATTTCTATGCCTGCTTGCATAGATGCTCGTACAAATCGCATAGCAAAAGCAATACCGCTAGCAGCCAAAACCGTAGCGGCACCCATAAGCTCATCTTCTATAAACATTGAAGTGCCTAAATGCGAAAAGAGATTTGATACCGTTTCTTTTTGTATTTCATTGGCATCCGTTGTCGAGATACAAGTCATAGACTCTTTTATGGCGATTGCTGTGTTGGGCATCGCTCTAAAAATAATGGCACCTTTTATTTTGGCTTGTAAATCTTTAAGTTTGAAACCAGTAATGGTCGAAATAACTATTTTATCACTTAAACCCTCGGCAATATCATCTAAAATAGGATTGATTTTTTGTGGCTGAACGCAAAGAAAAACAATATCTTTTCCTTGTACAGCCTTTTTATTGTCCCGGGTAATATCGACTTGAAGTTTCTTAAAATCTTGTAAGGATGCCATATTTCTTTTGGTCAAACTCAGCTGTTGCGGCTTTACAACCTGAGCTTCCAATAATCCGTTGGCAATAGCACTTCCCAAATTTCCGGTACCAATAATTGCAATTTTCATAAGTTTAGCTTTGATTAAGCGCAAAAGTACTTAAAAAAAATCTTAATTTTTATTGCTTTACGTTAAATTTATTGCGATGTTTTATATTGTGAAAATGTTAATTAATTTTTAAAGATAACTGATAATTATATTTTTAAAAGTAGAAAAAAAAATGTATTTTTACGCAAAATTTATGGTGTATAGATGCTTTTTTTAATGCAATTATTCTAAAGATAAATATAAAATGAAAATAGAAAAAGACATATTGATTGAAGATTTGGTAGATGATTTTCCATTTGCCGAGGAATATCTTCGGGTAAAAGGTATTAAATGTATCCGATGTGGCGAACCTATTTGGGGTACTTTGGAAGATGCCTGTAAAGAAAAAGGCTTTACAGATGATGCCATTAATGACATCATCGTGGAATTAAATGAAATAAATCAAAATAAAAATAATCATAATGAGCAAAACAATCAACATACAAGAAGTATTGACACGACTCGGCTTGACCGAAGTTAATTCAGGTGTATCTACCGGAACACAATGGTTTGATACCGAAGGAAAACTAAATCCTTCATATTCACCTGTTGACGGCAGTTTGATCGCAAGCGTAAAAACAGCTACGCTTGATGATTACGAAAAAGTAATCACAACAGCACAAAGCGCTTTTAAAGAATGGAAAATGACTCCGGCACCCATAAGAGCGGAGGTAATTCGCCAAATTGGTAATGCTTTGCGTGAAGCAAAAGACGATTTGGGGGCTTTGGTTAGCTATGAAATGGGTAAAATTTTTGTAGAAGGCGCCGGTGAGGTTCAAGAAATGATAGACATCTGTGATTTCGCAGCAGGACAAGCCCGTACGATGAACGGTTTTAACCTACAATCCGAACGTCCCATGCATCGTTTGATGGAACAATATCAACCGCTTGGTATCGTAGGAATTATTTCTTCGTTTAACTTCCCCGTAGCTGTTTGGATGTGGAATGCAGCCCTTGCTATTACCGCAGGAGATGTTGTTTTGTGGAAACCTTCTTCTAAAACACCTTTAACAGCTGTCGCTTCTCATAAAATTATCGAAAAAGTATTAAGAGATAACAACGTGCCCGAAGGTGTATTTAACTTGGTTATCGGTCGTTCTTCTGTTATGGGAGACAATTTCTTGGATGACAAACGCGTACCTTTAATCTCGATGACAGGCTCAACGGCAATCGGTAAAAGAGTAGGTGAACATGTTGGAAAACGTTTGGGAAAAACGATTTTGGAATTAGGCGGAAACAATGCTGTAATCGTTACACCAAAAGCCAATATCAATATGGCATTGATGTCAACAGTTTTTGGAACGGTTGGAACAGCGGGACAACGTTGTACATCGACGCGTAGAATTATCTTACACGAGGATATCTATGATGATTTTAAAGAAAAAATGGTTAATGCATACAAAAAATTAAAAAGTAAAATCGGAAGTCCTATCAATCCTGATAACTTGATTGGCCCCCTTCACGATATTCATGCGGTAAACCAATTCAAATATGCTATTGAGCAAGTTCAAAAAGAAGGTGGCAAGATTGTTTATGGTGGTGAAGTGCTCGAAGGAAAGGGATTTGAAACCGGAACTTATGTAGTGCCTTGTATTGCCGAAGCTAAAAATGAATTTGAAATTGTACAAGAAGAGACTTTCGCACCAATCGTTTATTTGATCAAATATAGTGGCGATGTAGAAAACGCAATTGCTATCAACAATGATGTGCCACAAGGTTTGTCATCTGCTATATTTACGCAAGATATGCAAGAAGCAGAAAAATTCTATTCTGCTATGGGTTCTGACTGTGGTATTGCCAATGTCAATGCCGGAACATCGGGTGCGGAAATCGGTGGTGCATTTGGTGGTGAAAAAGAAACCGGTGGCGGACGTGAATCAGGCTCTGATGCTTGGAAAGTTTATATGCGCCGTCAAACCACTACGGTTAATTACAGCTCGGATTTGCCCTTGGCACAAGGCATCAAATTCGATTTAGATTAAATTAAAATAAATAGAAATTGCAGAAGCATCCATTTTAGGGTGCTTCTGTTTTTAAATAACTTATTAAATAGTATTGAAAATGGCTTACAATTTAAGAAATAGAAATTTTTTGAAACTTTTGGATTTTTCTCCAAAAGAAATTAAGTTTTTAATCGACCTTTCAGAAGATTTAAAAAAGGCAAAATATGCAGGAACGGAGCAACAGCGTTTAAAAGGAAAAAATATTGCCTTGATATTTGAAAAAGCTTCAACACGTACGCGTTGTGCTTTTGAAGTAGCCGCACTTGACCAAGGGGCTAATGTTACCTACCTCGGACCGACCGGTTCGCATATAGGCAAAAAAGAAACGATGAAAGACACCGCCCGCGTGTTGGGACGTATGTACGACGGTATTGAGTACAGAGGTTTTGGACAAGA
>JANTGO010000108.1 GCA_024763015.1 Flavobacteriaceae bacterium | reverse complement strand
AATTCATTTTGCTTAACACATCAAAATAGGAATTAGCCGTCTATTAAACCTTATTTTAGAATAGCAGCCCTTCTTTTTTTACCATCAATGATAATTTCAACTGGCCTATCAAATTGTACGTGTTTGAAATATCTGGTTTCGTTAATCACCTTTGCTTGATTGAGTATTTCATAGTTAATAGCATCCGGATTGTTATCCAAAAAGGCTGATAAGTAAGCAATATTCATCGTGGTAAGGTTATGAAAAAAGTGTGATCCGGATGAGGCATCAAGCGGAAAACCTTCCAAGCTAGTTTCTACGATTACTTTGGCATTGGATATTTGTGTCCAGTTGACCGGAATACCAATAAATCGGTCGCGTGTTCCCCAACGTCCGGGACCTATCAGCACATACTTTTTGTGTTTAAAACCTTGATTGATCTGATCTATTTCGTCTGCCATTTCCATGGTTTTGGTTTTGTCAAAAACTTCATTTTTAACAAAGACAATGTCTTTAATATTGCTTATTTTACCATTTCCCATACTTTTTTCAGCATATAAAATAAGTCGTTCTTTATCAAGTGTTTCGAGTTTAAACGTGTAGTCTTCCGATGGCATAAGTAGTGGTTTGACTTGTAAAATATAAAAAGTAGCATCACCGTTTTCATCGGGTTTTAAATCTACGGCAAATTCAATTTCAACCGGCGTGTCAAATGCTTGTTTCAGATTGTCCAAGACGGTTTGAATCATTTCGGCTAAGGGGATGTAATCATTTTGTAAAATGCTGGCAAAATTGGTAACCAACATACCTGATTCATCTACGCCCGGATACATTACATCGTTGTTGTAATCGTAGGTGGAAACCAGATGTGTGAGGGTTCCGTGCGGAATGGCATCGTATAAATCGATTTTTTTAATGGCAGACAAGGGACCTTTCAGAATGTCAAAATTGGGGTGTTTCATATCCACCGCATAAAAATAATTTTGACTTTGTTTCAACTGGTCTTTTAACGACATCAACAAAATCTTGGGGTATTTAGGGGCAAAGCGATAAGCCCGTTCGCCTTCAACCACATAAGAGCCCAGTCCTATGGCGATTACTGCAAATCCGTCTCGTGGTTTCATCGAAGCAAACGGGTAATAGTTATAGGATTGTGCTACGCCGCTGATATCGGGATAGTAAACATCTTTGTGCTTTCTGCCGACCAATTCTTGCAGTACAATGGACATTTTCTCTTCGCCTAATTTCTGATCGATTGCTTTGGCATAATTGATAGCGATATTTGAAAAAGATGAGGCATAAACCAATTTTATGGCATCGATTAATTGTTGCAATCGCTGGTTTTTGTCAACGTGATTATTTGGTATGATGTAGGTCTCAAATATACCGGCAAAAGGTTGCGTTAAACTGTCCTCAAATAGTCCCGAAGAGCGTACGGCTAGTGGTTTTTTGAAGCAGTCTAAAAAGGAATCTAGCTTTTGCACCAATCCACGAGATAGTTTGGCTTTTAAGAATCGTTTGTTAATTTCTATATCCGATAATCCTTGCTCTTTTAGATTTTGTAAATGATTGTTTTCAATAAATCTGTCGTATTCATCCGCTCCGATAATGGCTGTTCGCGGCATTTTGATTTTTAAACCTTTAAGGTGCGCAGCCAAATCGGTTTTATACAAAAGAGAATTGATGAATGCCAATCCGCGACCTTTGCCTCCGTAAGCGCCTTCGCAAAGGCGTAAAATATTTTTTTCGTTGTCGCAGTCTCCATCTTCCCAAGGGACAACTTTTCCTTGTGGTTTTTCATCTCTATAAGCTTTGAGCATATCCAGAACAAATTTTCTGATATCTTCCGAATCTATAAAATGATTAGCTTTTTTTGCTTCTAATATTTTGGCGAGTTGAATTTCGGAACGCGCCATTAGCCATAAGGAAAAATCATTTCTTTGTGCGTGGAATTCAATGCTTTCTTGTGGGATTTTTTTAATAATTCTTTCAAAGTCTTTTAGCGTTTTTGCTTGTTCTAATATATTTCCGTTTTTATCTTTGAAAATAAAATCGCCAAAACCTATTTTTTGGGTTACATGATGAATTAATTTGTGATATAAATCAGCATCGTTTTTATCGATAAAGGTCAGGTCGCTTTCATAGGCAACCAATTTTTGTTTCTTGTCGGAGGATAGCACAACAACAGGGAGGTTGTTCTTAATTTTTCTGACTTCTTTGACCAATTGAAATCCGGTGTCCGGCTGTATTTTTCCATCTTTTGGAAATTGTACATCGGTAATCATCACAAAGATGTTATCCTTGTATTTATTGAATATTTCTAATGCCTCTTCGTAATTTGTGGCTAATAATATTTTTGGACGCGCCCGCAATTTTAAAATTTTGTAGAGCTTATCCATTTTTATCTCATCAATAATTTTATTGGTTTGTTTAAAAATGATTTTGTACAAATGGTTGAGGTAATTGGAATAATAAATTGGGTTGTCTTCTACGACCAATATCATTCTGACCGAAGCTAATTTGCTGTCATCTTTGGCATTCCTTTTATCTTCCAGATATTTAATCATGGCAAAAAATATCCTGGATTCGCCATCCCAAACAAAAATCTTATCGTAGTTTAAAGTTGCTTTTTGCTTTTCTAAAAATTTTATATGATGCGTATTGTTTAAGAGAATAAAAATGGGTAAATCGGGATAGTGTTCTTTTATTTTTTTGATAATTTTAAGTGGACGTTGCTTGTTGAACCCAACGGTGACGACCACCATATCAATATCTTTTATTTCTAATTGCTCCAAAGTTTCTTCAGTAGAATAGACGCCGGTGATACGCGGCAGGGATGTGAGATTCATCTTGCCATAATCAAATAACATGATCTCGGAGAATTTTCCTTCTTTATTGATCGAGAAGGCATCATAGAGATTTGAAACCAATAAAATCTCTTTTACTTTAAACCTGTTCATATCGTGGTAGATGTCTCGCATTCTACTATCTCTGTTCAAATAATTTTGTAATAACTGCTTGCTCTTTGGTTTCATACGCTGGATTTTGTAAGTACCAAAATTAAACAAAAAAAATATGTTGGACTGTGTTATTTTTTATAATTTGAAAGGATTGCAAGTTTTTTACGACTATTAAAATATTAAGAAAATAATGATGTATAAAACATTCCCAAAAATTAATATTCCAAAGGCAGATGCCTTGAGTTTTAAGCAAATGAAAACATTGGATTATTACAGTGTTGACAAATATCAACTGCCTATTGAATTGATGATGGAGAATGCAGGCTTTCATTTGGCAAGCATCATTGCTGCTTATTCACAAAAAGATGCACAAATTTTGATTGGCGTAGGTCCAGGCAACAATGGCGGCGGCGGATTGGTAGCTGCAAGGCGCTTGGCTGCGTGGGGATTTAGTGTTTTTTTGGATATACCTAATCAAGAATTGGCTACACTTCCTGCAAAACAATTGGAGCGGGCGATGCTTTTTGGCGTTTCTCAAAATAAAATTTCAAATCCCGATATTTTTGTAGACGCATATCTTGGCTTTTCACAGCGGTTTCCTCTTTTGGAAATATACCAAGAAAGCATAAAATTGGCAAATAATCTTGACACATTAAGAATATCTTTAGACGTTCCAACAGGTTTGTCAGAAAACGAAGGAATAATGTCAGAATTTATGCAAGCTAATGTAATTGTAAGTTTGGCAGCTCCTAAAAAAGTTTTGTATCGACCCGAATTAAAATCAGATATATATCTGGTAGATTTGGGATTGCCACAAATAGTTTATGCCGAATTTAAGCATTCCTTTAATATTCCATTTCATCAATCGGCTATATGGCAGTTGCAATGTACTTTAGATTAATTTTTTAACACTGATATATCTTCATCCCTTTTTTGTACCTTTGTTTTTAGCAAATTTTATGATTAGAAATATTTTTTTCATAAAATGAAAAGAATAATTCATTTTCAAAATACCATCTTGATAGCTGGTTAGTAAAAAAATTTGTTGCGATAAGTTTAATAGATATATGAAAGTAATTGAGAGAATTAAAGCCCCAATTGTGGACGAAATGGAAGTTTTTGAAAAGAAATTTCGTACTTCTATGCGGACAAATGTTGTGCTGTTAAACAGGATTACGGCTTTTATCGTTTCAAGAAAAGGCAAGCAAATGCGCCCGATGTTTATCTTTTTGACAGCCAAAATGTTGCAAAATGAGGTAACGGACAGAACTTATAGAGGAGCAAGTGTGGTAGAACTTATTCATACGGCAACCTTAGTACACGACGATGTAGTGGATGAGAGCGATTACCGCAGAGGCTTTTTCTCATTAAACGCCTTGTGGAAAAATAAAATTGCCGTTTTGGTCGGGGATTTCCTCTTATCCAAAGGCCTGTTGCTTTCGATAGACCACGGTGATTTTGATTTGTTGAGAATTATTTCAGTCGCTGTAAAGGAAATGAGTGAGGGCGAATTGTTACAAATAGAAAAAGCGCGAAAATTAGATATTACCGAAGCGGTTTATTATGAAATTATCCGTCAAAAAACGGCTACATTGATTGCTGCTTGTACGGCCATGGGCGCTGCTTCGGTAGGGAGCGATGAGGACACGATTAAAGAGATGCACAAGTTTGGAGAATTGGTAGGAATGGCTTTCCAGATCAAAGATGACCTTTTCGATTATTCGGAAGCAGCGATTGGCAAACCAACCGGTATTGATATCAAGGAACAAAAAATGACTTTGCCCTTGATTTATACTTTAAACACCGTAAGTCCAAAAGAAAAGAAGTGGATTATAAACACTGTAAAAAAGCATCATAATAACAAGAAAAAAGTAAGAGAACTTATTACTTTTGTCAAAGAACATGGCGGTATTGAATACACGATACAAAAAATGAAAGAATACCATCAGGCGGCTTTAAATATCCTGGCAAAATACCCGCACAACGAGGCGAAAGAAAGCTTGGAATTAATGCTGAATTATGTTATTGAACGCAAAAAATAATCCGGTTAATATCTCTACCTTATCCACAAAAATGATTAAAAAAGAAACCATAGATAAAATTTTTGATGCTGCTCGAGTAGAGGAGGTGATAGGTGATTTCGTCAATTTAAAACGTTCTGGAAGCAATCTTAAAGGTTATAGCCCTTTTAACGATGAAAAGTCGCCTTCGTTTATGGTGTCGCCTTCCAAGCAAATATGGAAAGATTTTAGTAGTGGAAAGGGCGGAAATGTCGTTACTTTTTTAATGGAGCAAGAACGTATGACCTATCCCGAAGCGCTGCGTTGGCTTGCCAAAAAATATCAAATTGAGATTATAGAGTCCGAGCAAACCGATGAAGAACGTCAAAGACAAACAGAGCGTGAAAGCATCATTTTGGTATTGGAATTTGCCAAAAATTGGTTTAAAAATCAGTTGTATGAAACCGAAATGGGTAAATCCGTTGGGTTACAATATTTTAAAGGGCGTGGTTTTAGAGAGGCTGTTTTAAAAACATTTGAAACAGGTTTTTCACCCGAAAAAAGAGATGCGTTGACCAAAGCCGCTTTGGAAAAAGGTTATAAGATGGATTTTTTGTTAAAATCAGGTTTGACGGTTGAAAGCAACGGGCGTCATTTAGACCGTTTTAGGGGACGCATTATTTTCCCAATTCAGAGTTTGAGCGGTCGTGTTTTGGGTTTTGGCGGACGTATCTTAAATTCGCAAATAAAAACAGCAAAATACCTTAATTCTCCCGAGTCGGAAGTGTATCACAAGAGCAAGGTTTTATATGGAATATATCAGGCAAAGCAACAGATTGTCAAGGATGATTTATGTATTTTGGTCGAGGGTTATACTGATGTGATGGCATTTCACCAAGCAGGTTTGGTCAATGTGGTTTCGTCCTCCGGAACGGCATTGACGGTTGAACAAATTCAATTAATTAAACGTTTGACCAAGAATATTTTGGTTATTTTTGACGGCGACCGTGCCGGTATAAGTGCTGCCATACGTGGTATAGATATGATTTTGGAACAAGGGCTCAATGTAAAAGTTTTGCTATTGCCCGATGGTGAGGACCCTGATAGTTTTAGTAAAAAAGTCAGCACGGACGAATTGCAAGATTATGTAGCATCTCATGCGCAAGATTTTATCAATTTTAAAGCTTCTTTACTTAATACAGATGCCCAAAAAGACCCCATAAAACGCGGTGAATTGGTGCGGGATATCATTAAAAGTATTGCTAAGATTCCCAATCAAATTCAGCAAGAAATCTATGTAAAAGAAGTAGCGCGTATCATGGACATGACCGAGCAGGTTTTGTTTAAAGAATTGGCAGTCGTTCAAAAAAACAACCAACGGCAAGCTGAAAAAGAATATGTTCGCAAGAAGCAAGTTGCCGGTCTGCAACCCGTTCCCAAGGAAGAAGTACTCAAACCTGCTAGCACTAAACGCGATGTTTTGGAGCGAGAAATTGTAAAATTGCTCTTGCTCTTTGGTGCTCGATCCATTGAAGTTGAAGATTGGGATATTAGAGAAATACCGGAAGACAACTCTGAACCGGTCTTGGAAAAAGTTATAAGACAATCTACGGTGGCGGAAGAGATTTATAAAAACTTGCAAGAAGATGAAATGGAATTTTCCAATCCGGTTTTTAAGGATTTATATCAGCGACTGATTCAGATTTCGCTATCAAAAACCCCTATAGACATTCCAAAATTAATGACCGAATTGGACGAAGCTGCTACCCAAATCGTTTCACATATATTGATGGATGAAGACAAATACGAACTTGCCAGCTGGGAAAAACACCACATTCCAGTAAAACAAAAAGATGCCAATCTAGGTTGGCATGTGATGGATGTTTTGTTGAATTTAAGACTTTTGTGGCTCAAAGAGTTGATCAATACGAATAACGAAGTGCTTAAAGACGCCGACCAATCTACCCGAATAGATTTTTTTAATACTTTAAAAGAATATTTGTTTTTATTCCGATTGGTTTCTGTAAAATTATATCGTTTTGCTTAGTGATAATTATACCAATTAAGAACCAAAACACTCGACATAAATCCCCCGCTACTGCACGAATCCTTTCGTGTGGTAGTATCTAAATTATTGTTATTTTAATGTTATATTGTGTAGAGACGTTGCGTCGCAACGTCTCTACGGGGTGTGGTGATTGAAAGGAATAAGATTTATTTCAAAGTGCCGGCACCTCGATACAATTAGCCCGACTTTGGTAGGACTAATCACTCGGCGACCTACGATTCTGCTTTTATTACGGGGCTTCGGTACTATTTTTCCTGTTTTCATTGGAAAAATCACTCAGCCACCTCAAAGACTACTAAAAATTG
>JANTGO010000107.1 GCA_024763015.1 Flavobacteriaceae bacterium | reverse complement strand
TTCGTAAGCCCGGTGTCAAAACAGGTCTGTGATGACATATAAGGCGCCGTTATTTTTGTCAAGAACAAGGCATAAAATTATCAGCATAGCCATAGCTATGATTATAATTTTTAACAAAGTTATGGGCAAAAAGAACAAGCCTTGGTATGTTAAGAATAGGCCTGCTTTGACACTAAATTTTTGTTACTTTTTTGGTCGATGCAAATCGGAGATTCACGAACACTTAAAAAAATAATAAATAATAGTGAGTAAAAAAGTAAAGATTTAATAAAATAGACATATAATAAATTTTCAAAAAAACTAATAAAAAATTATATTTGGGACACCCAAATCTTGGAGTATAAATTTGCATTTATATTATATCGGGGGTGCCAAAGGCGCCCACGATATAATTATAATTTATTAAAAAATATTAATAAGATATTTACAACTCCCTAACAACAATAATATAAGTTGGGAAGTGGTCGCTATATCCACCTAAAAACTGACTGCCAACAAGGGTTCGTTTGGGATATCCTTTATAACGACCAGTGCGGTTTTTCATAAATTCTTTACTATAAATACCCGATTTCCAAAAATGAAATTTCTTAGCATCATTATTTTTTAACCAGCTTTGGGTCAAGATGATTTGGTCAAACAAATTCCAGCTGTCTCTATAAGCCAAGGTGCCAATTCCTCTATTAAAAAAATGTTCCATAGCGTTGTAGTAACCATTTTCGGGCACTTCACTTTTTTTAGCTTTGGTTTGAAAAACCTTTTTGACACTCGGACTGCTGGGGTCGTCGTTTAAATCGCCCATCATAACGATTTTAGCATTGGGTTCATTGGCTTTAATCGAATCCATAATTTTTTTTGTTAATTCAGCGGCTTTAATTCTTTTTGGTAAACTTCTTGTTTCACCACCACGTCTTGAAGGCCAATGATCAACTATGATATGGATTTTTTCACCGTCCAACAATCCGGTTACCACCAATTGATCTCTGGTATAAATCCTTTTACGTGTGTCTAAATCGTAGATTAATAAGGGATATTTTTGATAATTAGTAGGTCTAAAAACATTTTTTTTGTAGAGAAGTGCGACATCAATTCCCCTTCTATCAGGTGATTCCGTATGGATAATGCCATAATTCTTTCCTTTCAAATCGCCTGTATTAATCAAATCTTCTAAAACTTGTCTGTTTTCCACTTCGGCAACACCAACAATTGCAGGGGAAGTTTTGGTTTCAGTTCTTCCGATATCAGCTAAAACCTTTGCCATATTGTGCAATTTATGATTGTATTTTTTTGCAGTCCAATGATCTCTACCTTCCGGTGTAAAATCTTCGTCTCTTTTATTAGGATTGTCAATCGTGTCAAATAAATTTTCCAGATTGTAAAAAGCAATTGTTCTAGCCAAGTACTTTTTGCCGGATTGGTGGGTGTCAAGCGTTTTGTTAGTAGCTACCGTTTTAGTTTCACCGCAGCTAGCCAAAATGCTAATTGCTAAAAACAATAATACATATTTTTTCATTTGTATATTTTTAATAATTCGTCAAAATTACAAAAAATTGTGGTGCTTCAATATAATTTATTGTAAATTATTGATGTGTTTATTATTTACGATAAATTGTTTTTAACATTTGCTTGATGTACTAAAAAATAACTTAAATTTGCTCATGAATATTTAATGTACATAAAAACAAAAATAATGCAAAAAATGAAAAATGTAATGACAATTGTTTTGCTGCTTTTCTTTGCGGGTGCTTACGGGCAGTCAACGGGAACGGTTAGTGGAATAATTTCAGATGTAGATTCCGGCAAGGTGCTTGAAAATGCAAAAGTCAGCATTGCGGATACAAAGTTGATGCAGACAACTGATCAAGATGGTAAATTTGTTTTAGACAATGTGCCCGTTGGTAATCAATTATTAATCATTTCCAAAGATGGATATGATGAACAACAAATTCCCGTGAATATCGTGTTGGGTCAAAATGTAGATGTTGGAAATATCCTAATGTCGGCAACTGTTGTGGATGCGCAAGATCAAGGCGTGATTGTTTTATCTGATGATGCTTTATCCGATGACGAAGCGGGTAGCAGTGATAACATTTCCGGAATTCTTCAATCTTCAAAAGATGTGTTTCAAAGAACTGCCGCTTTTAATTGGGGACAAGTTTGGTTTAAAACCAGAGGTTATGACTCCAATTTGGGACAAGTATCTTTCAATGGAATTCCGATGAATAAGATATCAAACAACAGACCGCAATGGAGTGATTGGGGTGGTTTGAACGACGTGTTGCGCAATCAAACCTTTACCGATGGATTGGCACCTGCTGAAACTTCATTTGGTGGTGTTCTCGGCACGACTAATTTTATCACCAGAGCTTCTCAAAACAGACAAGGCGGACGTATCTCGTATGCGCAAACCAATTCTAACTATTCACAAAGAGTAATGGCTTCATACAACACAGGTTTGATGCAAAACGGCTGGGCATTAAGCGTGCTTGGTTCGCGTCGATTGGCAGATGAAGGTTATATGGAAGGCTCTTCGTATAATTCTTGGAGTGGTTTTATAGCAGCAGAAAAAAAATTAAACGACAAACACAGTCTTAATTTCACTGCTTTTTATACGCCTAATCGTAGAGGAAAAAATTCGCCAAATACCCAAGAAGTATTTGACTTGGGTGGCACCAAATACAATGCCTATTGGGGTTATCAAGGCGCTTTGAAAAGAAATGCTCGTATGAAAGAAATTAAAGAACCCACTTTAATGTTGAGTGATTTTTGGACGATCAGTGATAAAACTTCATTGAATACAAATGTGATGTATCAATATGGTACTATTTCTAATACGCGCTTAGATTACCTCGGTTTAAATCCCGATCCTACCTACTATCAAAAGCTACCCAGTTATTTTTTGAGTAAATCCGGACAAGAAGATTACCAAGAGGCTTATATTCGTACAAGAAATTTCTTGACAAAATCTCCTGAAAGTCAAATTGTTTGGGAAGATTTGTATGCTGCAAATGCATTATATGATGACGCTGTTTATACGCAATATGCCGATGTAAATAATGATAAGGTTTTTGCTGCCAATACGGTTTTATCTCATGTATTAACCGATCATATCGACTTAAATGCGTCTGTTTTATACAAAAGCGTTTCATCTGAAAACTATGCCGAAATGGTTGATCTATTAGGTGCTAAATACTTTACTGACAACAATAAATTTGCTATTGAATCAGAAAAACCTAACGATTTGAACAACCCCGATCACAAAGTAAAAGTGGGCGATAAATTCAAATACGATTATTTAGTAAATGCCAGTATTATCGATGCTTTTGCTCAAGCCGGTTTTAGTTATAATAAGGTAGATTTTTATCTTTCAGGAAACTTGGGAAATACGGCTTATCAACGAGATGGTTTGTTTAAAAATGGTGAATATGCCGCCTCCTCTTTCGGTAAAAGTGAAAATAAAAACTTTTTAACTTATGGTATTAAGTCAGGAGTTACCTATAAAATCACCGGAAATCATTTGTTAAACTTTAATGCCGGTTATATGACCAAAGCACCCAGTTTGAGAAATACTTTTGCCAATTCTAGGGTTTCTAATGAATTTGTACCCAATGTAACCACACAAAAGATTTCTTCAGTAGATGCTAGTTATTATTACCGCGACCAAGGAACAAAATTGAGATTAACAGGATATTATACCTACTTTAAAGATATGAGCGAGGTTTCATTCTTTTATGCAGAAGGTTTGTCGGGAACAACTAAAACAAATGATTTCTTGACAACTGCCTTATATGGTATTAACAAGAAAAATATGGGGCTGGAATTCGGATTTGAGACCAAAATTAATTCAAGTTTAAAAATAATGGGTGCTGCTGCCATCGGTCAATACACATATGACAACAATCCTAGTTTGCAAATTGCAACCAGTGAGGAAGATCAAGTACAATTGACTTCTTATTTAAAAAACTATAAACAGTCGGGAGGGCCTCAAAAAGCTTATTCGTTTGGATTTGAATATAGAGACCCTAAATACTGGTGGGTTTCTGCCAATGCCAATCTCTTGACAGATAATTATGTAGGTTTGTCGGCTATGCGTCGTACAGATAATTTCTATAAAGATGAGGATGGTGTGCCTATTGCAGGTATTACACAAGAAGGAGTTGATGAAATATTGGCACAAGAAAAATTTGATAATATTTTCTTAGTCAATATAGTTGGTGGTAAATCATGGCGTATTAATCACAGAACTTTCGGCTTCTTTGCCAGTATTAACAACTTGCTTGGCGAGATCTATAAAACAGGTGGTTTTGAACAATCCAGAAAGGCAAATTATACCAAATTAAAAGATGATATGGATTTGGACCAACCACTTTTTGGCAATAAATATTGGTATGGAAGAGGGACTTCCTACTATCTTAACTTCTATATTAGATTATAAAAATTAAATAAAAACGATAATAAAATGAAAAAATTAATTTATAGCTTTATTAGTCTTGCTTTGATGGCGCTCACGTTTAATTCGTGTGTAAAAGACAAGGATTATGACACACCTCAAATTAAGTGTGAAGAACCACAATTAGACCCTTCTGAAGTGTCTAGTATTGAAAATGCACTAAATGCTTGGCAAGCCGAAAATCCTACTTCTTATGATCGCAATGTTGTGGAATTGGCACCGGCTGATGGCACACCTGTATACATACCAGGTTATGTTGTTTCAAGTGATAAAACCGGAAATTTTTATAAAGAGTTATATATTCAAGATGATGCTACAGACCCGAGCCATGCCGTAAAAATAGCCATTGATATGCGTTCTATGTTTGCCAAATATGACTTTGGTAGAAAAATATACTTGAAAGTAAACGGTTTAGGTATCAACAAAAGTCATGGTGAGATGGTTATTGGTGAGATATCCGGAGGTGATGTTACAGCTATTAGAGAAAATCTTGCAAAGAAAAGTATCAAACGCGCTTGTGAACCCAGTGTTATTACAGCCAAAGTGATACCTTCAATTGCAGACATTACATCCGATATGATTGGTATGTTTATTCAATTGGATCAAATGCAATTTCATTATACTTTACAAGGGAAACCTTTTACAGATCCTAATGATAGCTATGATTCAGACCGTAAAATGCTTAGTTGTGCAGATGGTGGCGAAATTTTATTAGAAACCAGTACGTTTGCTGCCTTTAAAGATAATATTTTGCCGGAGGCGCAAGGAAGTGTTAAAGGTATTTTATCAAGAGATTATGGAGATGATAATTTCGTTATCAGAGTATTAGATCCTGTTGAAGCATTTGATTTTAATGGCAATCGTTGCGACCCTGCCATGTTAGATTGTCACGGAACAAACATTGGCGGTTCAAACATATTGTTTAATGAAGATTTTGAATCTTACAGTTCAGGAGATACCAATATCCCCGGGTGGACTAACGTAAATGTAAATAGCGGTACTACTTTGTTTAAAGTGGGTAATTATTCAGGAAATAATTATGTAAAATGTTCTGCTTATCATTCCAATGAAAATCCTTTGGAAGTTTGGTTGGTAACCCCTCCGATTAATTTAGATAATTCTACCGGAGAAGAATTAACCTTTAGAACGGAAACAGGTTATAACAATGGTGCTGCATTAAGTGTTTATGTATCTACCGATTTTACAGGCGATGTGCATACAGCTACTTGGTTATTGGTCAACACGACTTTGGCTAATGGTCCTTCATCAGGATATGGTAGTTGGGTAGATGGTTCAGCCGATATTTCTTGTTTGAGCGGAAACGTGTATGTAGCCTTTAAATACTATGGTGGCGATGGTGGCGTTACAACTACATTCGAGATTGATGATGTTAAAGTTTCTGCTAACTAAGAAACCTTAAATAAGATTATATTAAAGCCACTGATTGTCAGTGGCTTTTTTATGTCTAATTTTATAACATCTGTCCAACTTGTTTGGCCTTTTGATTTTATATTTATTGCTCCATAGGAGCAATCTGTTTGTAGTATCATAGGTGCGTCCTATTTGTAGCCCCTTCGGGGCGACCTATCTTTTGCAGTTGTAGCAAAACTGTAGATGGGTGCGTGTATCTGTGTAGAGACGCAATGTATTGCGTCTTTACGATTAGAAACGCCAAATTGTACGCCAGCGGGAAAAAGGAGATTGTCATCATTTGTTTTATTATAATAAGGTCGCCCCGGAGGGGCTAATCATTGTTATTGTATGCTACAAACAGTTCGCTCCTACGGAGCTTTTTATTAGCAAATATTTTATTGATGATTTTTTATGATTTTAGAAATCGGGCTCATTTTAATTTCCTAAGCTTGAGGTGTTCTGAAATTACTAACAATTATAGCGGTAGCAATGGCAGCATTAAGACTTTCGGCACGTGTGTTCTTGTGCTTTGGAATGCTGATTCGTTCATCAATGAGTTTACTAATTTTGTCAGAAATGCCGTTTCCTTCATTGCCTATAACAATGATGACGTCTTTATCAATTTGTGTTTCATAAATAGATTTTCCCGATAAAAAAGTACCGTAAATAGGCAAAGTACTTTCTTTAAGAAACTGTGCAAGATCGGCATAAATGACAGACACATTTGCCAAGGAGCCCATGGTCGCTTGTACAACTTTTGGGTTGTAGCAATCAACCGTATCATTGGAGCAGACGATGTTTTGAATGCCAAACCAATCGGCAGTACGGATAATGGTGCCTAAGTTCCCTGGGTCTTGCAGATTATCTAGTGCTAAAATTACGCCTTTTGAAGGCATTTTTTTATAAACTTTCATTTCAAAAATAGCCAAAGCATCTTTTGGATTTTTAAGCAAACTGACACTTTTTAGAGTTTTAACATCGATGATTTCTGTAAATTTGGCATATTCCTTAAGGATAGATGTGCTATAAATTTTTTTAGGAACAAAATCTGCTAGTAAAAAATCAAGAATGCTTTTCCACCCTTCGACTAAAAATTCACCGCTTGCCTGACGGTGTTTTTTTTGTTGAAGTTGTTTGACGTGTTTGATTTCCGCTTTGGTCATATTTTTGCTTTAATTGTAAAATGTCGTTTGAATATTAAATAGATAATTGATTAGAGACTTGTATCAAGTTATGATTTTTTACCTACTTTTGTATCGATAATAATGAAACAACAATTTACAAAAATAATATTAATTTTTTTAATGAGTTCCTTGGGATCTTGTAATGTTTACAGGGAGATTCCAAAGGGAAAATTATTGCTTAAGAAGAATGTCGTAGTTGTCGATAGTACAATTACTAAAAAGGATGATATCAATAGTCTTTTGTGGCAAAATCCCAACACAATGATTTTTGGCTATCCCATTCGTGCCGACATATATGCCTTTGCCGACCAACATCCTGATGCTACCT
>JANTGO010000106.1 GCA_024763015.1 Flavobacteriaceae bacterium | reverse complement strand
CCATTTGGTGATGTGAAAGGTTTTGAAATCGTATGAGGCGGTGCAAAAGCAATACCTGGTGCAAAAATATTTTTGTAAGTCGGGTTTTGAACGACTTCAGGCCAATCTTTAGGACTCCATTCTTCAAATGGTTTTTTGGTATAATCAGCATCAACTACCATAAATCCGTTTGGTTTAAACAATACATCGGTAATATCTTCACCATTTTTTCCAAATGCTTTGATACCGGGACCCGAAAATGCAGGAATTAACATAGCAAAATCATAAGGCATATCGTGATATTGCCCATCCAAAGTTTCGTAATGGATATTTCCTTTTTCCACTTTTTTAACGCCGGCTTTGGAAACCCAACGAATTTCGCGTTCTGCCAAAAATGATTCGGTAAATACTTTAGTTGGTGTAATGTATCCACCATATTTAATGTAAGCGCCTCCCATAGCAAAGTCACCTAATTCATACTCATTGGTGAGGAAAGTGATATTGGCTTTGTCATTTAGACCACGTCTTTTAATCTCATGATAGACATTTAAGATATACTCAAAGGCAGCTCCTTGACAAGTAGCTCCGGGATGACCGATTCCAATAACAATATTCTGATTTTCACCGGCTTCCATTTTTTTAATGGATTTTTGCAATTCTGTCCATGCATGTGCTGCGTGGTCATAACTGCAAACCGAAACAGTATTACCATGTTCTGGTCCTAAACCTTCAGTTTTATCAAAGCGTAAAGCCGGTCCGGTAGCATTGACCAAATAATCATATTCTACCTTTTCTGTTTCACCTGCCTTGTCGGCAACATATTCAATTTGTACAAAAGCCCTATCAGAACCATCACCACCTTCGGGATGAATCGACGTCGCCTTAGCTTGTTTAAAATCAATACCCCATTTCTTATATTTTGGTGCTAGATCAAAATATATTTCTTCAGGTTTCATTCTACCAACACCCACCCAAATATTTGAGGGTACCCATTGGTACTTCGAGTTGGGTGAAATTACAACCACCTCATGTTTTTTGTTTAGCCACTTTCGCAAATATGCCGAAGCGGTATGTCCGGCAATACCGGCACCTAATACTACAATTTTTGCCATAATTTGAATTATTTTTGTTTATCTAGCACAAATGTAATAAAAAAATGATATAAATCATTAAATGTTTACAAAAAAAAGCAACCAAGTATATTTAACCCGATTGCTTTAAAAAAAGTTATAAAAAAAACTTATATAATCAGCATAGAATCTCCATAAGAATAAAATCTATATTTTTCTTTAATAGCCTCCTGATAGGCATGCATAATTAAATCATAATCGCCGAAAGCCGAAACCAACATCAATAAAGTAGATTTTGGGGTATGAAAATTGGTAATCAAGGCATTGATTATATTAAAATCGTAAGGTGGAAATATAAATTTGTTTGTCCATCCTTCATTAGCTCTTAAATAATTATCAGCGGTTACAGAGGATTCTAAAGAACGCACAACTGTGGTGCCTACAGCACAGATTCTTTTTTTCTTATCCTTGCCATCGTTGACCATCTTTGCCACTTCTTCGCTAATAAAGTATTGTTCAGAATCCATTTTATGCTTGGATAAATCTTCCACTTCTACCGGATTAAAAGTACCAATACCTACATGCAGTGTGACTTGGGGTAAGTGAATTCCTTTGATTTCAAGTCTTTTCAACAAATGTTTTGAAAAATGCAAACCGGCAGTTGGCGCTGCTACCGCTCCTTCGTGTTTGGCAAAAATCGTTTGATATCGCTCCTTATCTTCATCATTTGCAGGCCTTTTGATATATTTTGGTAAAGGAGTCTGCCCTAATTCTTTTAATTTTTTTCTAAATTCTTCATAAGTTCCATCATACAAAAAACGCAAAGTTCTTCCTCTGGATGTCGTATTGTCAATAACTTCAGCTACCAAAGTTTCGTCTTCATCAAAAAAGAGTTTATTACCAATTCTGATTTTTCTGGCAGGATCGACCATTACATCCCACAAACGTGTATTGGCATCGAGTTCTCTCAATAAAAACACTTCGATTCTTGCACCCGTTTTTTCCTTATTACCATATAATCTTGCCGGAAAAACTTTTGTGTTATTTAAAATCATTACATCATCCTCATCAAAATAATCAATGACATCTTTAAAAAGTTTATGTTCTATTTTTCCGGTATCTCTATGCACAACCATCAATCGGGATTCATCTCTGCAATCAGTTGGATACTCTGCCAATAATTCCTTGGGCAAGTTAAAATTAAATTCAGATAACTTCATATAGTCTTATTTTTTTTTATATATACTATTTTTATTAGCGCTATTTTATATTCCTTCAACAATAAAAGAATATATTTATTGAATAATTCATATCAATTATATAAAAATGCTAACCTATTTTTCATTTTTACGAACTTGAAAATTATTATTCTGCAAAATATCAGCCGGCAAATATACAACAATGCATACCCCTTTGTCAAGTATTTGACTTTATTATATTGAAAATGAAGGATTTTTGCCTGAAGCAATTATTTTTATTTCTTTAAAGAACACTTCAAAATATTACGATAACAACAATAAAACAACTTAAAAATTAAATAAACCTTTAAATCTTCTTGATTTGTATAAAAAAAATGTATAAATTTAGGCGATAAAATTTATTAATTAATTTACTTTAAAACATTTAAATATGAATAAAGCCAGAGAAGCATTAGGACACATCATTAAAGAAGAACGCATAAACCTGTTAAAACATCATATTTTGCCCAATAGTACTGTGCTAAGCATTGATTATCCATTCCCTGGATTTCATGGCGCTGAATATGATTTTACGTCCAAACCGGCAAATGTTATTTTGTTGACAAAAGAATTATATTCACTGGCAAAAATCTTAAGAGCGCAAAAAAATATTAACCAAAAGGAACAAAATCTTGATCTTAGTTTTGCCAAAATTAAAATAAAGAAACAAGTTTATTATGGCATACGCGTAAAAGGATTAGTATCATATGAGCAAATTCCGGATTTGCAAAAAGAACTCATTCATCTGGGAATTGATTTGACTTTTAAAACAAAAATCGAAACGGACAAACTTGTTTCCATTAAAATAAGTAAATTTTTTCATTTCGAATTCATTTCAAAAGATATATGCAAAGATTTAAACGATAATGACATATACTTTATTAGGATTACAAAATATGTCGATTGGGAAAATTTTAGAAAAATAACACTTCACATCAAAAATAATGTAAGCAACAACAATTTTGATGTTGCCAAAGGCGTTTGTTATATCGATGGAGGTGTAACAGATTTTATACGAATCTATAAGAACAATATTTCGCTTAAACTTATTGAGGAAATTAAAGATAAATATCAAAAAGAAATCAATTAAAGCATAATATGAATACTTCGGAAGGCAAAAGTATATATTGGGAAATCGAAGGCCATCAAATTGAAATAAAATATCCCAATAAATTATACTGGCCAAAAAATAATATCACCAAACTGGAACTAGTTTCCTATTATAAATCTATAGCTGATATTATGATGCCTTATCTTGCCAACCGACCGGTTACGTTGCATTACTTCCCAAGAGGAATAGAAAAAATTTCTTTTTATAAACGAGATTTTAGCCAACCAATTGATGGATTAATAGATACATTTGATTATCACGAAATCAGTCAAGATAAAATTATTAATGTCCCCATCATTGAAAACACAGCAGGTATTATTTATTTGGCTTCAAAAGGCTGTATTGAGTTTCATACTTGGGCATCCAAAATACCTGACTACCAATATCCCGATTGGGCAATTTTTGACCTGGATATTTCAGAAAATACCACTTTTAGCAAAGTATTAGAAGCTGCCTTACTGCTCCATAATCACTTAAACGAAATTGGTGTGCAAGGGTTCGCCAAAACAACAGGTGGCAGCGGCATTCATGTGTATGTACCCATCAAAAATAAATATAGCTACAAGCAAGTAAAAAATTGGGTTGTAGACATTAGCGATAAGCTTTCAGAAAAATACCCAAATTTAATTGCCAACGCAAAAAAAGAACGCAAAACACATAGCGGCGACAAAGTGGTCATCGATTACCTGCAAAATGTTATCACACGAAACACTGCATGTATCTATACCGCAAGGGCGCATGATTTTGCTACTGTTTCCACACCCGTTACTTGGGAAGAAGTTGAAAAAGGAAATATTCGCCCCACTGATTTTACCATAAAAACCGTTCCCAAACGCATTGCAGAAAAAGGCGATCTTTTTAAAGAATTACTTCTTTTAAAACAAGAAATTGATATTTAAATATTATCAAACAATTTAAAAATGATTTTAGATAATAAAAAATCAAGTAAATCGTTGTAGATTGCAGTTTTAAGTTTCATTGTATGCAAAAATATTTTATTTCCACTATTATATTGATTTTCATTATTTTAAGCAGTTCTTGTCGCAAAAGTTTTGATACGGTTGCAGGCAATTCAGACTTCAGAATTGAAAAAGACACCCTTTTCCTTGATTCTGTTTTTACCAATATTTCTTCCCATACCTATCATTTTAAAATTTATAATACCTCAAAAAAAGAAATCACCCTTAACGAAGTAAAATTAGCCAACGGCGAGCAGTCTTTTTACCGCATCAATGTGGATGGCATTACGGGAAAATCCGTGAAAAATGTGTTGATTCATGCACAAGACAGCATCTTTGTTTTTGTAGAACTAACTGCGGACATCAACCAACTCACCGACCCTGTTTACGAAGAAAAACTCGAGGTAAAAGACAATGGAAAAACCGATGATATTTTACTTACCGCCTTTGTAAAAGATGCTTATTTTCTCTATCCGCAACGATATCCTGACGGGCGTAAAGATTCCATCACAACCTATACAGACCCCAACACCGGCGCTAGCTCAAAAATTGCCGGATATTTCTTACCGGACGACACAACTTTTACGGCAGACAAACCTATTGTGGTATATGGACATGTTGCTGTTCCTTCGGGAAAAACACTAACTATTGAACAAGATGCGCACTTGTATTTTCACTTCAATTCGGGCTTAATTGTTTGGGAAGACGCTTCGCTACATGTAAATGGCAGTTTAGGTCACGAAGTGATTTTTGAAGATGATCGAATGGAACCCAATTTTGAAAACCGAGCCAATATGTGGAATTACATCTGGCTGAGAAACGACAGCAAGGATAATCAAATCAATTATGCTATAATAAAAAATGCGCAAGTCGGTATTGTATCTTATGCCAACAGTTTATCACAACCCATTTTAAACATCAACAATAGCCAAATCTATAATTGTTCCGTTGGTATTTTTGGTTTTGGTAGTCATATTAACGCCAGCAATTTGGTGATGAACAATTTTGCCGGTTCTGCCCTACTCCTTCTTTATGGCGGCAGCTATGACCTTAAACATTGTAGTATTGCAAACTTTGGTAATGGTATCAGAAACAAGGAAAATGCAGCAATTTATGCAAACAATTATTTTGTACAAGACGACATCCTCTATCCCAATGATTTAACGAAATTCAATATATCAAACAGCATTATTTACGGCAATAGCGGTATAGAATTTTATTTGGACAAAGACGACAATGCACAGTTTAACTATCAGGTTAACAATAGTTTAATTAAATTTACAGATACCCAAGGATATTTTAGCGATGTACCGGAAGTAGATTTTACCGATGCCTCACATTATCAAAATATTTTGCTCAACCAAGATCCTGTTTTTCAAAATACAGAAGAAAATCAATTGGAAATAGGTGACACCTCACCGGCTATCAATCAAGGAAATCTTCAAACCGCACAACAAGTACCTTTGGATATATTAGGCGTGAATAGAACGGGCCATCCCGATTTGGGTGCCTACCAACATATTACCTTTTCGACCCAATTACATTAGTATTTACTAGCTAATCTAGTACTAGCTGATAAGTACTATTTTTTAATTTAGATACTTGTTTTTTTTATATCTTTGAAAACAAAAATACTAAGGATGAAAAAATATATCTTATACTTCGTTTTGATAATTGGTTTAATCGGTGCAGGTTTATTTGCATTTAACTATTATGTCTCCTATAGCGAAGGTTGGCGTGCCGGAAAATTGGTTAAATTCAGTCGCAAAGGATTTATCATCAAGACATGGGAAGGCCAAATAAGTACAGGTGTAGGGCAAGACCATTTATGGGATTTTTCTGTAGAAGACAAGGAAAAATTAGTCATTGAAAAAATGGTCGATTACCAAGGAAAAGGTGTTAAAGTAAGATACATCGAAAGATTTTGGAAAATTCCATGGTTAGGCGACACAAAATATTTTGCAAAAGAAATCGTTCTAGATAAAAGTGCCGAGCAAATATCGAATTAGGGACTTTTTATAAAAAATTTCTAGATGAAAAAAATCATTCTTATTGCATTTGTAATCAGTAGCTTGTATGTGCAATCGCAAACGGCTCGTACCTATTCAAATGAATTTCTAAATATTGGCGTTAGTGCCCGCGCCTTATCTATGGGCAATGCTGTCGTAGCACAAACTAGTGATGTAAACGCCGGTTATTGGAATCCTGCCGGCTTGACCAAAGTAAACAAGCAACAAATTTCGTTGATGCACGCTGCTTATTTTGCCAATATTGCCCAATTTGATTATATGGCTTATGCAAAACCGCTTAACGATAAAACGAGTGTGGGTATTTCGCTCATTCGCTTTGGAGTCGATAACATTATGAATACCACGCAATTAATCGATGAACAAGGCAATATAAATTACGACAGAATTACTTATTTTTCTACCGGTGATTACGCACTAAACCTATCATTGGGACACAAAAATCTTTGGAAAGGTTTAGATGTCGGGGCAACTGCTAAGTTGATTTACAGACATATTGGAAATTTTGCTTCCGGCTACGGTTTTGGATTCGATATCGGTGCACAATATCATCTAAAAAAGTGGCAATTTGGACTGATGGCTAGAGATATTACCACAACATTTAACTATTGGCACATAAATCAAGCTGCTTTTGACGACATCGCCCAAAGTGTTCCCGGTCAAAACCAAGAAGCGCCTAGTAAAATAGAACTCACATTGCCAAAACTTCAATTAGGTGTCAACAGAATTTTTCACCTGAAAGATCATCTGGATATGCGTACGGAGATGGATTTGAATATGCGTTTTTTCAAAACGCAAAGCTTAATTAGCAGTGACTTTGCAAGTGTCAATCCTGCTCTTGGGTTCGAATTTAATTATTACAAAATAGCTTTCTTGCGATTAGGGGTAAATAATTTTCAGAAAGAACAATACTTTGATAATCAAGAAGTTACATTTAACCCAAATGCAGGCTTGGGATTTAAATACAAAGGTATAGCCGTAGATTACGCCTTAACCAATATCGGTTCATCAGGTTTCTTTTCGCATGTTTTTTCCCTACAAATCGATTTAGATCGTTTTTTTAATACAAAAAGTAAGCAATAGCTTATTCGTTAGCTAAAGACTACCGAGGTTATCCTGTTTTCCACACTTTTTTAATTAGAAATTACAACTGTTTGATATTTAAATAAATACAAATTTTATTTCAAAATTTGGGTATTTCGGATGTAACTTTTTATTAGTTTTGTAGTGAATTTTATAGGTTAAATATTTACTTTTTTGCATCGACCAAAAAAGTAACAAAAAAGTCTAGGCTTACGAAACTTTTACTAATTTATACGTTCCGCTCCCTAAACAATCTGAACTC
>JANTGO010000105.1 GCA_024763015.1 Flavobacteriaceae bacterium | reverse complement strand
TAAAAAAAAATCCAACAGAGGTAATAAGGATACCAGCGCATTAAAAAAGTTAGAACAATATCCTTATTATTTATGAAACCAATTCACCGGGACTGATACCAAAACGTTCTTTAAATTTCTTGTTAAAATAGGATGCAGAAGTGATGCCAACATCATATCGGACTTCAGATAAATTAAAATGCACTTTTTTTTGCAAGAGCAAATATGCCCTTTGCAACCTTACTTCCAGGATAAACTTAACCGGTGACAAACCTGTATATTGTTTTAAGATGCGCGTTAATTGCCGCTGACTATAGCCAATTTCAGAAGCGAGCTGCGCTACTTTATAGCTCTCATCACTAATATTCTCTTCGGCTATAGCTTGAATTTTTTTCAATAATCTATCTTGAGAAGGTGCTAATTCAACAATTTCATCAGCGTGTTCTAGCACCCACTGTTCACGATCCAATTTGTTTTGAAGTAAATTTTTAATACGTGCAAGAAGTTCATTATTGTTAAATGGTTTGATAATATAGTCGTTTATTCCTAGCTGAAATCCTTTTATTTTATCTTCAACCAATGTTTTTGCAGAGATTAAGATAAATGGGATATTCTTTAGTTTCTCATCTTTTATAAGTTTTTCTCTAAACTGAAAACCATCTAAATTTGGCATCATTATATCTGATGCAATTAAATCTACCCGCTGTTTTTTTAGGATTTCTAGAGCTTCTAATCCATCAAAAGCGGTAAAACAATTGTAGTATTTATTTAAAATTTCTACTAGATAAGCATTCATCTCAGGATTGTCTTCGACAATTAGAACATTCGGTTTTTGTTTTGAAAATTCAGGTTTTAGCTGATTGCTTTTTTCTGTATCCGAAACTTTGCTTTGTTTGTCAACAAGTTCTAATTCATGATTACTTTCAACACCCTCAGTTGAACTTTTTACTTGTTTTACAGGGAGTTTAAGCGTAAAAACACTACCTTTATGTAGTACACTTTTAACAGAAAGACTACCACCTAACAGTTCTGCATATTCCTTCGCTAGTGAAAGTCCAATACCAATTCCTCCAATTGATTGACTATTAGAAGCTTGATAAAAACGTTGGAAAATTTTCTGGGTTTCATCAAAATGAATACCTTGCCCATGATCGATTACATTTACAGTTAACATATCATTTTCAACAGATGCCTCAAAAACAACATCACTATTGGCGGGAGAATATTTAATCGCATTTGAAATAAGGTTATTCAAAATTCTCTCAGTTTTATTTATATCAATTTTTGTGAAGAAATTTTCAGGAATAACCGATTTAAAAACTAGTTTTATATGCTTTAATTCAGCTAAAGATGCATAAGAAAAGAAAATTCTTTTTAGCGTGTGGTTTAAATTTACAGTCTTTTGATCGATGACTATTTTATTCTTTTCAAATTTCAACAACTCTAGTATTTCATTTGCATCATCCACAACCTTTTTTGAATTAGCCAAGGCAATATCAATATTCTGTATTATTCTTTCTTTGTTGTCAATGTTTTCTTTAGCTAATTCTAAGTTACCTGAAATTAAGGTTAGTGGCGTTCTAATTTCATGGGCAATATTTCCCAAAAATTTGGTACGAAGCTCATTGTTGTATTTTTCATTTTGCAACTGTGTTTCAGCTAAAAGTTTTTTACGTTTTTGGCGATTATTACGCCATTGAAAACCAATAAAACTCAACAATAAGAGTAGCAAACCTACAAAAATATATTTTTTACGTTTATTCTTTTCATTAGCCAGTTGTAGTTTTTGTTGGGCAATTTCTTTATCTTTTTGTACCGTTTTAAATTTGGAATCAAACTCGGCAAAACTAGCCTTGCTTTGGCTGGCAGCCAAAGAATCTTTTATCCTCAATAACTTTTCGGACAAATTCAATGCTTTTTTATATTTATAAGTATTTTTATATGCATCGATCAATTCTCCCATCAAAATAATCCTATTTTGATCGTTTTCAATAGGTTGTCTATCAGCGATTTCCAAAACTTGAATGGCATCTTGATATCTATGCGTCTGATTATAAATTTGTCCCATCCCAATTAAGGCAATCTCTTTTACCATATCATAGTCTATGGAATCTGCGATCTGGTAGGCACGATTAAAGGCAAGCCCGGCCTCATTTATAAATTTTTTTGTATTAAGGGCATCTCCCTTTGTTAGAAAAAAAAGTGCTGACTTTTGCGGGCTCCCTTCTTTTTGAACTATTTTGTATGCTTTATCGAGATAAAAGTTAATATTCTTTAAACTATCAGAAACCCGCGCAAGATTTTGATAAGTGATTTTCTTTTCTTCTTCAGGCACCTTAATTTTATTATAGATATTAAGGGCTAATAAAAAATACTTTTTTGCTTTTTTATTCTCGTCCAATGTTTTAAAACCATCACCCAAATTGTTATAAGAATCAGCAATTTTTAGAGAATCTTTTTGCTGAATACTTATGTCTAAAGCTTTTTTATAATACTTAATACTACTATCAAAATCTCCCGTAATTCCATATACCTTTCCGAGCATCCCCGATGCTTTATATTCATAAGTCAGATTATTATGCTTTTCAGCTTCTGACAATACTTTTAATAAAATATCTTTGGATTTTTCCTCATCACCACGGAAATGTAAATAATATCCTTGAATAAAGTGCAAACGAATTTTTTCATCTACGTCCTGACAATCTTCTGCCAAAGCTAAAGCTTGTCTAACCATATACAATGTGCTATCTATTTTTTTTTGTTCAATAGCAATATTAGACAAATAATGCACTTGATAACAAACATCTTTATGAAGAATACTATCCGGTAACTGAATTTGTCCTGTACTAACAAAAACCTTCAAAAAAAATAATAAAAAAATAATAAACTTTTTCATAACGCAATTCTATCAAGTAACCAAAATTACAAAAATATTTGACATGGCAAAATAGCGTTCATTTTTGGCAAAAATAAGCATGTCATTTCTTCATGCCTCCCCTAATTTTGCACTAAAATATTAAAGGAATAATTTGATTTACTCATTAAAAAACATAATCATAGTTAAATGTAAAATCACAATTACAATAAACTTTTAAAACGTATTGAACAACTAGAAACTAAAAATAAATAACGCTAAAATCAATTATCATGAAACACTTTTATCTTTTATTGTTAATGTTTACAACTTACTACATTAACGCTCAAGACACGACAGGATATCAAGCCTTGGCTGATTATCCTTTGACAGCTAATCTATCGGATGCTACCGGTAATTTCCCCGATATGGATGCCGAACACATTGTTTTTCAAAACGGTGGGGTATATACCAACGGGGTATATTATGGGCATGATTCCAACACAGGGTCCTATGTTCAGACTCCAAACCTCGCAACTTTTGACATCAATGATTTTATTGTAAAAGTCGATTTTAAAGCAGCCGAAATTCCATCCTCATCCTCAATGCCGGTGTTGACTTGTGGAGATTCTTGGCGCTGGATACGGTTTTATGTTAATAATTCAGGTCATTTAGAGTATGTCGGCTATCATTCAAATGGACAATACTTTAGCGGTATAGTAAGCAATACCTCCATATCTGTAAATACTTGGTACACCATAGGGCTTACGTATCAGCAAACTACCAATTCATTAAAAATATACATCAATAACACCTTAAAGGAAACCGTAACCATTAATAATGGATTTCAACATAACAACAATTTTAATTTTACCAATCAAGATCCGGGTAGCGGAAGCGTTTTAAAAGGTTATTGGCGTAATCTTGTGATTTACAAATCTGTCGCCGGCGTTGATGAAAACATAAAAATGTCTTTAAAAATTTATCCCAACCCATCACACGGCAAACTTAACTTACAAGCTGATATGCCAATAAAAAACATTCGTATTATAGATGCTACTGGCAGGGAAATTATCCATAAATCTGTTCAAAGCAATTTATTTACCACCAACTTGGCTCAACAAGGCATCTACTTTATAAGCGTAAAGCTCAATAACGGACAAATTATTACCAAAAAAATCATCAATCATTAATCATATCTATTAACTTAAATCATTTACATTATGAAACATTTATTATGTATGCTATTTATGCTTATGGCAATTCATTTGCAAGCACAAGTTGGCATCAAAAAAAGCAGTGTATCCACGGCTGGCGGCTCATCAAATGTTGGCAATATCAAACTACTTTATAGTATTGGAGAAGTGGCTGTCAACGAAAACACAAACGGACAAGCGGCTATTTCAGAAGGATTTGTCGGTCCGGATTTATTAGCCTCGCTTGGTATTGAAAATTACCATCAAATTACCGGTTTAGAAGTCTATCCCAACCCGGTAAAAAGCAAGTTGAATTTTAGTTTTCCAAGAGACTACAATTACCAAATTTATTTGTATGACATCAATGGTAAATTAATTTCATATACAGAAAATGACAGTAACCTAACGTACCGGTACAATATATCTCACTTTAAAACAGGTGTTTATATGCTAGTCATTATCGACCGTAAAAACCAAGAATATAAAAGTATTAAAATTCAAAAATTATAATAATCTAAAAATCAAAAATCATGAAAAGAAATCTATTAACATTTGTACTTGCCTTATTTATAGGCACTTTTGCACAAGCGCAATTAACGCAATCTCAAGGTTTTAACTACAAAGCTTTAATGACCAATAATGGAAATATAATGGCGAATCAGTCCATAACATTACGATTTAATATTTTAAAAAACGGCACTACTTCCGTATATAGTGAAACACAATCTGCCACTACCGATGCCAATGGCATTGTAAGTGTTGCTATAGGAGAAGGTAACCCTATTAGTGGTAGTTTTACAAATATAAATTGGGGAATGGATTTGTATTTCTTAAAAGTCGAAATCAATTCCGGTAGCGGATATCAAAATTTTGGCACCTCTGAATTAAAGGCGGTTCCTTTTGCCAAATTTGCAAATTATGTTGCTATTGCCGATAATATTCAAGGCATTCCGATATCAACAACATTTCCTACAAACGGACAAATATTAAAATTCAACGGCATGGAATTTGTCCCGTCAGATGATGATATCAGTGGCGGTGGTTCTGCAGACGGCGTTGTAAATTCTGCTTCATTCTCAGGAAGCACTACTAAAACCTTAACCCTAAGCCGAAGCAACGGTATGTCAAATGTTACAGCAAACTTTACAGACAATGTAAACGATGCTGACCACGATGCAACAAACGAAATTCAAAACTTAAGCATCAACGGAAACCTATTATCTATTTCAAATGGCAACTCTGTCACCTTACCTTCAAGCAGTGGTGGTGCCTCAAAAATTGACGATTTATCCGATGCCAAATCAGACAGCGATGGCTCTAACGATGGTTCATCGGTATTTTTGGGAAAATATGCCGGTCAAAACGATGACAGTTCTGACAACCACAATGCCGGTTTGGGTTACAATGCCATGAGCTCCAATACAACAGGTAACAATAATATCGCTGTAGGCTATGAAAGCATGAATCACAATAGCACCGGTAGTAAAAATACAGCTATCGGTTCTACAGCGCTAACGATGAATAGCATAGGGGAAGAAAATACAGCAACCGGCTATTATGCTTTATCCTCAAATACCAACGGACATGACAATGTTGCCTCCGGTTCGGAAGCACTTAAATTTAACACAACCGGTCAAAAAAACACGGCTATCGGTTCAGCTGCCATGATGATGACAACTACAGCACAACATAATACCGGTGTAGGTTTTGCCAGCTTATTAAACAATACAGCAGATAACAATACTGCTATCGGTAGTTTAGCAATGTACACAAATACTTCAGGTAGTGAAAATACAGCTGTTGGTCAAAAAAGTTTATATAGTAATACGACCGGTCAAGGAAATGCTGCATTAGGTTGGTTGGCTATGGAAAACAATACAACTGGAACCGCCAACACAGCTGTTGGAAACTCTGCATTGAACCTTAGCACTACGGCTAATAATAATACAGCTATTGGTAAATTAGCATTATATATGAACCAAGGTAATGAAAATGTTGCTGTTGGTAGTGAAGTTTTAGTGTCAAATACTACAGGTGAAGAAAATGTAGGAGTTGGCTACCAGTCACTTCATTCTAATGTTAGCGGTCATTATAATGTTGGCGTTGGACGTTATACATTGAAGGATAATTCAAGTGGAGTCAGCAATGTTGCTGTTGGTGATGCTGCTTTGAATATTACCACAGGAAGCTATAATGTAGCACTTGGTGACAGCGCTTATTTATTGACCGCAGATGTCGATAATACTGTTTGTATAGGCTATAATTCAGGTACAGGTTCAGCAAATAACAGGGTAATAGTCGGCAACTCAAGTATGACTTGGATTGGCGGACAAGTAACTTGGAGCACTTTCAGCGACCGACGTATCAAACAAAATATACATGATGATGTTGTCGGTTTGGATTTTATTACCAAACTAAGACCGGTAACTTACAATTTGAATATTCACCAAGAAAACAAATTAAATGGTAAAGACAAAACAGCTGATTGGAAAGGTAAGTATGATATCGAAAATATCAAAATGACCGGTTTTATCGCACAAGAAGTAGAAGCTGCTGCACAAGAAGCAGGTTATGATTTTAGTGGTGTTCAAAAAGAAAAAGATGGCTTGTATAGTGTGAGCTATGCACAATTTGTGATGCCATTGGTAAAAGCAACTCAGGAACAACAAAAAATTATTGAAAACCAACAAGCAGAAATTGATACTTTAAAAAAATTAGTAAATCAGTTGATAAAAAAAGAAAAAGAACATACGAATTAAAAAGAATAATATTATAAGAAAGTTAGTTTTGTTTTCATAAGAAAGTCGGGGGTGTAATATTTGTTTGTGTTTTTCTTTGCTACTCCCGACTTTTTTAAAATTTATAAAGCCAAAAAATATACTATTAGCCAAAATACTTTTAATATTAATATCCGGCTCAGCATCCACATAAACACGAAAATTTTACAAAATTCTGTAACTGCTTTACAGACTGATGCATGGTACAGACGCAACGCATTGCGTCTCTACTGAATTATAATTTTGATAATCCAAAAACGCGTTGCGCTTCGTTATACGCATTTTCAAATGCCAAAGTGTTTAAAGGCTGATCGATGTGATTTTGGCTAAAATAGCTCAACAATTTCTCCGTAGGCAGGTTTCCTACCAATTCATCTTTTGCCATAGGACATCCGCCAAAGCCTTTAATGGCGCTATCAAAACGCCTGCAACCACCTGTATAAGCAGCATCTACTTTGTCAAACCAAGTTTTTGGGTGTGTATGCAAGTGCGCACCAAATTCTATTTCGGGATATTTTGGAATTAAATAAGCAAACAACCGACGAATGCTTTCGGGTTGTGCTGCCCCTACTGTATCCGACAAGGAAATAATCTTAACACCCATAGCCTTGACGCGTTGCACCCATTGTTCTACAATTTCCTCATTCCAGGGATCGCCGTAAGGATTGCCAAAACCCATTGAAAAATATACATTTACTTGCTTGTTGTAACGCGAAGCCGTTTCCATTATTTTTTTAAGCAAATCACAAGACTGCCCAATCGTTTTGGAGGTGTTTCTCATTTGAAAAATCTCGGATAACGAAAACGGATAACCCAAATAATCGATTTGTTCAAATTGAACGGCATCATTAACCCCACGCATATTGGCAACAATCGCCAAGAGCTTGGTATGGGTTTGCGACAAGTCTAATTGTTGCAAAACAGTTGCTGTATCACGCATCTGCGGAATGGCCTTCGGCGACACAAAACTACCAAAATCAATCGTATCATAACCCACCTCCAGCAAGCTTTGAATGTAACGAGATTTTTCATTCGTAGGAATAAAATCTTTGATGCCTTGCATAGCATCACG
>JANTGO010000104.1 GCA_024763015.1 Flavobacteriaceae bacterium | reverse complement strand
CTATAGTTTTTATAAATAATATTATGTATATTCGCAATACAACAACTTAGTCTACTTAATAGTAGATTGCAATTTAATATTCAATACCTAACAAACAAAAATTTAAAAAAATGGGAAGAAGAAAAAATTTAAAAAAAGCAGATTGGCTTAAATTGGTAAAAGAGGCAATTGATGAAGGTGTAAAAATCCAAGTCAACCACCGTTTTAGATATAAAGGTAAAAATATGGGAACATTTTTGACAAGCATAAAAAGCAAAAATGATCAAGAGACCATGGATAAAATCTTAAAACTGGGCTTTGACTTCAGAATGCACAGCAATAAGCCTAAAGATTTAATCTACAAGTTTATTCAGGAATTGATTAACGATCCAAATCCGATTAAAACCAGATACATCACAAGGTTTAACCAATACATATTTCCTAAAAAGGATGAGTTTGACCAGAAAACCATCGATGAACTAAATGTTGTTTGGCGTTTGCGTTTTGGTGATGAACGCAAATGGAAAAATCCAACTCAAGTTGAAGAACGTGTCGAAAAATGGAAAGAATTTAGATACAACAAAGAATTAAATCCTAAAGGAAAATGGTTCCGTCCAAAATCTAAAATGGGCAAACAATACGATTGGGTTTATGGTGAAAAAAAATGGCCGCACAGAATTGAAGCCATCAGAGATTTGTTCAGCGACAAAGAAATTGAAGAGCTTAAAAGCGAAGGTTTCTTTGAACAAAAATAATTTAAACAAAAAAGCGTCCAAATTGGACGCTTTTTTTATGTCTCCAAGTAATTATCAGTTTTCCTTTATACAATATTAAACAATATTGTGAGGTTTTTTATATTCTATTTCTAAGAATTGTATATACCTCTCACGAATATTAATTTAATTATTTTTATAAAAAAAATCATTACTGTCCGATAAAAATAAAAATTCATTATTTTATTTTTTATCGGACAGTAATGTTTCATTTATTAGGTTTTGTATAAAAGCAATACTTTGCTTGCTTGTTTGTCTAATTTTGTTAGTAGATTTCAACAGTTTTTTAAGATTATAGGCCATAGCTGCCATATGCATCACTTTGTTAGCTTGCTATATGCCTTTTGTGTTTACTTTGCGCATACCCATAAATTGTGTGAGTCTACCAAAAACCGGTTCTACGATACTATAGTACCCCATTATTAACCCCAATTTATAAAAAAAACAAATTTCTTTTTTGTGTATCTTTACCCCAAAAATACAGCCGAAATGACCCCCGAACAAGCAAAAGAAAAAATTGACCAATTACGTGCTTTGCTCAGACAAGCAAACTACGATTATTATGTAAAAGCACAACCCACCATATCCGATTATGAATTTGACAAAAAATTAGAGGAACTACAAGCACTTGAAAGTCAATTTCCGCAGTTTTTTGACCCGAATTCTCCTACCCAACGCATAGGGGGCGAACCCACCAAAGATTTTAAAACCCTGCCTCATCCCTATCCGATGCAATCTCTGGAAAAGTCATACAATATCGATGATTTAAAAGATTGGATCAAGCGTATCAAAAAATTGGTCGATGTAGATTTCAGCTTTTCAGTTGAACTTAAATATGACGGCGTCTCGTTGAGCAACCAATACCTCAACAAAAAGCTCGTGCAATCACTCACACGCGGCGATGGCATCCAAGGAGACGAGGTAACCCAAAATGCAAGAACCATCCGCACGCTCCCACTGGTTTTAAAAGGCAAAGATGTGCCTTATGAAGTCTTCGGACGTGGTGAAGTACTCATTTCTCGTGATAATTTTAAGAAAATTAACGAAAAACAAAAAGAATTGGGCTTGGAAACCTATATGAATGCACGAAATTTGGCTGCCGGAACACTCAAACTGCAAGACCCCAAAGAGGTTGCCAAACGAAATTTAGATTTTGTTGCTTATTTTATCTTGGGAAAAAACTTGCCGGTCAAAACCCAAATTGAAGCATTGAATAAACTAAAAGAATGGGGATTTTTTGTGCCCCACGATTATATCAAAGCCCATGATATAGACGAAATCATGGATTTTATATTGGATTGGGGTGTAAAACGCTTCGATTTTCCTTATGATACCGATGGAATTGTCGTCAAAGTGAACGAATTTGACATTCAACAAAAATTAGGGAGCACCGCCAAAGCACCGCGTTGGGCAATGGCTTATAAATTTCCGGCAGAAAGAAAATTGACAAAATTACTAAGCCTTGATTTTCAAGTAGGGCGAACCGGAAAAGTAACACCCGTAGCCAATTTATCGCCCATAGAACTGGCAGGCACCATTGTCAAACGCGCTACCCTTCACAATGAAGACAACATCAAAAAACTGGATTTACACGAAGGCGATTATGTTTATGTCGAAAAAGCAGGCGAAATCATTCCGCAGGTAGTAGAAGTGGCAAAAGACAAAAGAAATCCACAAGCAAAAGCCATAGAATTTGTGACGACTTGCCCGGTTTGCCATACACCGCTTAAAAAAATAGGTGCCGATTATTTCTGTGTCGATACAGAATCTTGCGAACCACAAATAAAAGCACAAATAGAACACTTTGTAAGTCGAAAGGCCATGGACATTGACGGAACCGGTCCGGAAACCATAGATTTGCTTTACAAACAAGGACTTGTGCGCAATGTAGCTGACTTATATGAACTTACAGCCGATGAGCTCAAAGATTTAGAACGATTGGGTGACAAATCAGCCGAAAATATCATAAAAGGAATTGAAAAGTCAAAAACACGTAGCTTCGAAAAAGTGCTATTTGCTTTAGGCATCAAACACGTGGGCGAAACAGCCGCCAAATTGCTGGTAAAACACTTTAAAAATTTAGATAATTTGATGCATGCAAGCCAAGAAGAAATTACGGCTATCAAAGGTATCGGAGAAAAAATTGCCGAAAGCATCAAGGAGTATTTTAACAAAGAAGAAAATATTGAATTAATACAACGACTAAAACAAGCCGGATTACAGTTCGAAATTTCCGATTCCGATGAAAACATTGTGCAAAAACTAAATGATAAAAAATTCGTCATTTCCGGTACTTTTAACAACTTTTCACGAAGTGATTTAAAGAAAAACATTGAGCATTACGGCGGACAACTATCGAGTTCCATTAGCAAAAACACCGATTATTTATTAGCCGGAGAAAAACCCGGACCAAGTAAAATTGCTAAAGCAGAAAGTTTAAGCATCCCCATTATTTCGGAAGAAGACTATCTAAAAATGATTCAATAAATTTTAAAACATTTGTCGGTCTGATAAATGATGAAAATGTGTATCTTTATTGACACAATGAAGAAAAATGTTTTGCCATATCATTTATTCAGACTGATTGCCGGCATCTTGCTGACGGTACCCCTGCAAGTTTTAGGTCAGGACACTATTTCTTGGCAAAAAATACCGGTTCCTTCTTACGGAAATTTCAAGCAAATTCAATTTATCAATGATTCTACCGCACTGGCTTCAGGAAACGATTTAGCCCTATATAAACAGAACAAATGGCAGCTATTTGACCCGCAACCCCCTTGTCATATTTCTAAAATGTTTGCCCTGACAGCCAATGCCATTTTTGTTTCCGAAATCACATCCGATCAAAATTCCAATCTTTACTTTTGGAATGGTCAGCAATGGTCAAAGATTTACAATCCGACGATCAATAACATTAATGATTTATCTTTTTCTGACACAAAAAACGGATACATCGTTAGTTATGGCGAAATTGTTCAACTAAAAGATGGCAAATGGCAACACATAACAACTCCAACTAATCATAGTTTATCACAAATAGCACAGCTTAACCATCAAATCTTTATCTTAGCGCCGGGCATTGGGATTTATCAACTGCTAGATAATAAGTGGAAATTGATTCCGGATAGTCAAAATGTTCGACTTATTATTGCTTTGCAACATAAATTATATAGCCTTACCAGTCAATCTTTGGGCGTTTTGGATCAAAACCGGATAAAAATCTTATCAAAAAACGAAATTTGGCAACATATTAATCATTTTACATTTGTTAGAGATAAACAAATTATTGCCGTGGGAAACAAAGGGATTATGGCGAAATTATACCATCAAAAAATTAAAAAAATTACCTCGCCGACTGAGAGCAATCTTAACCAAATCATCAATTATAAAGGGCAATTATGGGCTGTTGGCGACAATGGTATTATTCTAAAGTACACTAATTCAAATAATTCAATAAAATCAACAATTTGGAAGGGCTTTAACAAAATCTCCTTTAACCGTAAAGCCAAAATGATCGATGACGAATATGGCGTCATTGCCGCAGATTTTAACAATGATGGAAAAACGGATATTTTTACCAACGGACTTTTTGAAGAAGAGCACTTGTATATCAATCATGGCAATAATAGTTTTATAGACAAAGCCAATGAATTCGGTTTGCAATCTGCCCAAAAAGTGTCGAGGCGTCTCAATCTGGGCGCTTGCGCCGCTGACTTTGACAACGATGGTGATATGGATCTGTATGTTGGCTTACTCAATCAAAAAAACATCTATTATCAAAATATTAATGGCAAATATTTTATTGATTATTCAAAATTCTCAGGTAACACAGGTCAACCGAACGACCGCACCAATGCTTGTATTGCCGGAGACGTAGATAACGATGGCGATTTAGATTTGTTTATCATCAATGAATATACCACCAATCGCTTATTTTTGAACAATGGCGCAGGTGTTTTTAAAGAGGCCACACTTACTTCAGGATTGCAAACAAAAGAAGGTGGAAATGCAGCAAGTTTTGCCGATATTGACAATGATGGGGATATAGATTTATTCGTTACCAATTGGTCAAAACCCAATTTGCTGTATCAAAATATGTATAAAGAAACAGGAAAAGTTTTTTTTAAAGATATAAGCCAAAGCTCTCAAACACAAGGAGAATCTTATACCAAAAGCAACGCTGTGGTGTTTGCAGATATCAACAACGATGGCTATCTCGATATATTTGTGGGCAATAGAAAAACATCAAATAAGCTATACATCAACAATCAAAACCGCACATTTACAGATGTCACCAAAAAAACTATTGGAATTGACAGTTTGGAAACTTATAGCGTATTAATCCACGATTTTGATGGCGATGGATACAAAGATATTTATACATCTAACGTAGGAGAAAATGTTTTTTATAAGAATGAGAAAGGCATTTTTTTTAAACAAACGCATAAATATGGCGCCTCGCAAGCCGGTTACAGCACCGGTTCTGCCCTAGCCGATTTTGACAATGATGGCGATATGGATTTTTATAGCGCCAATTATATCGGGGATGGAAGCAGTTTATTCATCAACAAAGGACATCCCAAAAATGTTATCAAACTTCGATTAAAAGGTTTTAAAAACAACCCCAATGCAGTAGGTAGCAAAATAATGGCATTTGCCGACAAATCTATGTCTAAATTGTTGTATTACAACGAAATAACATCCGGCAGTGGATATGTATCACAAAACTCATATAAACAAATAATTCCCACTAAAAAATATGATAGTATTTATTTAAAAATTATTTTTCCAAATGGCATTCAGAAAAACCAATGGGTCTCATCCGGTGAAGATTTAATCATAAACGATGTTTCAAAAACCCAACAAACGCCTGCTAAAATACGTCGATATTTAATAAAGCAGTTTTTAGATCCGCATCACTTATTCGAATTGATAAAATGGGTTTTTATTTTGGCTTTTGTCTTCGGCTTTATATATTTTGATTATAAAAAACACCACTGGCAATTAATACATTTCTTTGTGTTTTTTAGTGTTATGACTTTCATCTATTTTGTTCAGGTACAAGAGTTTGAATACGAAAATTTTTTACTTTCGACCATTTTACCTTTGTCGAGTGTCTTGTTTTTGTCCTTGTTAATACATTATTATTATGAGCGAAAATATGAAAAATCAAAAGCTGCTATCGAGAAAAAACACATCAAAACCAAACTATCTGCCGATCTACACGACGATTTGGCTGCCACAGTCAGTAGTATTGGATTTTATTTGGCATTGATTAAATTTGACATTGACCAATCCAATAAAAAACTTACGGAATTTATAGGCAAAGCGGAACAATTGGTCAAAGATGCTGCCGAACGAATAAGTGATATGATTTGGAGTTATAATGCCAAAGCCGAATCTTTGAAAAGCATTTTACTTCGTTTACAAGAAAATTTTAAACCCTTATTTAATGCGCAAAATATAGATTTTAAAATAGAATGGCATCTTCCGCAATCAAATGAAAAATTAGCTGAAAACATCAAACAGAATATCTATTTGACCTTAAAAGAAGCTTTACATAATATTCTTAAATATGCGCAAGCAGACAAAGTTGTTATCAACATAGACAAAAAGAACAAAAACTTAGTGATTACAGTAGCAGACAATGGAATTGGTTTTGATAAAAACAAAATGCTAAATAAGGGAAATGGGCTAAAAAATATGCAGAACAGATTAAAAGAAATCGGCGGTAATTTATACATCTATTCCGACAAAAATAAGGGCACAAAAATCCAATTTGAAATACCAATTCGACAACAAAAATGACACAAATAGGTCATTGACAAAAGTATAAATATATAAGAACTTTGTACAAAACATCATTATGATAAAAATATCCATCGTAGAAGACCATCAAGATTTTCGTACAGGTTTGTTTCAATTGCTTGAAATAGCAGAAGGATTTTTGCCCCAATCTGCCTTTTCCAATGCTGAAGATGCTATTGAAAATATATCCGGCAAAGAAGATATATTATTGCTGGATATCAATCTACCTAATATGTCAGGCGTAGAAGCCATTCCTATTCTTAAAAAGAAATTCCCGAGGCTCAAAATTATCATGCTTACGATGCTAGATGACGACAATACCATTCTGCAAGCTATCATGAATGGCGCTGATGGTTATCTGCTAAAAAAAATGCCACCAAACCAAATCCTAACTTCTTTGCAAACTTGTATGCAAGGCGGTAGTCCTATGAGTGGAAGCATTGCCAATAAAGTTTTGCGTTTATTTAAGCAGTTTGTTCCACAACAAAACGAAAATTATTTATTGAGTAAAAGAGAACTACAAATTCTACAATTATTAGTAGAAGGAACTGATAATCAAGAAATTGCAAATAAGTTATTCATAAGCATCCAAACGGTGCGAAACCATATACGACACATCTACGAAAAACTTCAAGTACACAGTAAATCCCAAGCGGTGGTAAAAGCCATTCGACAAGGTTTGGTCTAAATTTTTTTAGAAATAAAAAAGGCTACATTTTTGTAGCCTTTTAAATAAATTTCTTAAGAATTCTCTAGGAGTGACCAAATGCCACAATTCTTAAAATCTTGAAATTTAGCACCAACCATCTCCAGGCTTGCCATATAACACATTTACGTACAAATTTAGTAAAAGGCGTAGGCACGGGTGCATAAGAGAAGGGTCTGTATCCTCTCGAATTTTTAGTTAAATGTTTTTTATGTCCCATATTTATATTTTTTTAATATTAAACTTTTTTTAATTTGTATAACAGTCTATTCGGGTAATAAATACCAGAATGGATATCCTTTAGCTTTGTGCAAAAACATATAGTGCATGAACCATTTTAGCCAGTGTCCTGCCAATCCCGGTTCTCCAATCGTAAATCGTAAAGAACGACCATATTCAGGATATTTTTCCCAGTTTTGAACAATCGGATAAACTGTCATAGAAGCTGCCATACCATTGGTCATACCATAACCGGCAGACACGATACAAGCGGCACCCATTTTTGCCATAGATGCTTTGTGTTTTAGATTGTCTAATGTACGTTTTCCTTTGACAACATCTCTAATGTTTTGTGCAACAATTTTGCCCATTACACCGGAAGGCATTCCTGTACGTGGCGG
>JANTGO010000103.1 GCA_024763015.1 Flavobacteriaceae bacterium | reverse complement strand
AATTTTTATCATCAATCAAAGAAAAAATAATTCATTTTCTAAAACATAATCTTAATAGCAGGTTAGTATAACAATCTGAACTCGCACTACGCTTCTGTTATTAATTCCATTTTCAACTAATTGCAAATTTTTATTTCCAATCAAAATTCACTATGCTCAAACAGCAGATTGTTTTTGACGTCCGCTCAACTCTAAATTTACGTAAAACCTTCGTATGTCGTGGGCAAACCGAAATGGTTCGTGTTTAGAAAACTTTCTTTGTCTAATATTACATTTTATTAGATAGTTATTGTTAATATTCTTTTGAAAACTACGTGAAAAATAGACATATAATGACAGCTTAATCTAAATGCAAATTTATTTATTCTTAATTTCACTTCTTAAATCAAAAATCGTTAATCCTTGTTCATTATTCTTTTCGCACTCATGCTTCGTATTAAACCAAATCTTTATAATGCACCTCCGAATATTCCATAAATACGGTATCATCATCGTCTTGATATTGATATTCGACTTCATGTCTAGTATGTGATTTTTTAGACAAATAAGGCAAGGTTATCAGGGCTACAAAAAACAGCACGATTACCGCTGTCTCAAGATAAGTTCTGGTTTGCGTGCTTACAGGCAACATTCCTACGCCAATATAAATTAGTGCAATAGGCCACAACCTGAAAATATCACCAATATCGAAATGAAAAAGGTTAAAATTTCTCAATAGGAATAATATCCCCAATACGACAAAAAATACGCCGATTATAATGTTATTACTTGATTTCATATTAATTATATTTTTTTATTAGTTTAGATTAAATTTCATTCTTATTTACTTGATTTTCAGAATGTTTAGTGTTATTATGTGCCGAAGAACCAATTTCTCCTCTAGCATCATAAATGATAATAATTCCGGTGATAATCAGCAGCAATGGCCACCAATCTTCTACATCTATTTCTGGAAAAAATTCGTTGATTAGAAAAATAATACCCAGTATGATAAACATCACACCTGACCATATTTTTCCTGATTCTTTTGATTTCATATATTTAATATTTATAAGTTATTTGGTTTCTTTTTTGCTTTCCTTGGCATTGATTTGATACAATTTAGTATGAATACCATTTTCATCAATTTTTATATGTGCTCGCTTGTTACTATCATCATCGGTAAATAAATCCAATCCTTCATCGGTAATTTTAATATTGACATTTTTTCCATTGATTCTAATCACTTCATCGTTCCGAGTCTCCTCCTCTTGGTCATCATCGCTTGAAGTACCATTGTCTTCACAAATTATTTTACCATTCTCATTTTTCAACACATTATTCCCCTGACAATAATATCTATAAGTATGGTTGCTCACAGCATTACTCATTTTAAGATACTTTTGATTTGGAACAAAAATCCTAACCAACACCTCGTGATCTTGTACAAAATCCTTATTTGGATATAAAAGTTTATTAGAAAATAACACTTTGGGCTGAAGAGAATCGAGTTTATAAGTATATAAAATATTTTCAGCTTTTATTTTTGCCTCAGGTACATCTATTCCTTCTGATTTTTTTTCAATTTGAAGATGGAAAGCATTATCTTCAGAAGCGCTTACATAAAAATGGATGCGTCTGTTGGCATTATACCTGTTATTTTGAGGCAATATATGTTTGTCCATTGAAAGAAATAAAGTGTCCGTTTTATAAGGCAAAATCTTTTGTTCACTGATAATCTTAGCGCTTTCATTTTTATGTGATATAAGTGATGTCGCTTTAACAATACTAAAAACAAGCGTTAAAAACCAGATGGTGCCACCGATTAAAAATATATTTTTCCCAATAGATTTTGTATTTGGAAAAAGCATTTTTATTCCTAATAAAAATAGTAGTGCAACCGGAAAACCAAGCAATATAAAAGCAATGGAATTTAGCCAACCAAATGGCATATGTATACCTTCGTAGAAAGGCGTATTCATCACAAATATATGCATATCAGACATCGAAGTTAAGCTCAATGCCGAAACGATTAATGTCAACAAAATGCTTCCTGTGATAAGTGCAATCAACAAACCAATAATTCTGACAAACACCTGTCCAAATTCTTGTGTAGAATTTTCGAGTTTGGCGCCTAAATTAATTTTTTTTTTATCGGATGGCTCATCGGTGGAAACTTGGTCAACAATACTATCTAGATTGACTTTTTCTCCTTTCATTCTTAATTTATCACTTGCTGTTTTTGCCCTAGGTATAACAATCCACAAGAGTAAATATATCAATCCAAACGAAGCGTGTGAGAAAAATAATAAAACGACAAAAAGAATGCGCATCAAGCTAATATCCATACCTAAATAATGTGCAAATCCGGCTGCAACACCTCCAAAGACCGATTTGTCCATATCGCGAAACAAACCTTTTTTTATCTTATATGACTTTGAAGAGGCCGGCTCTTCAACTGCTTCTTCGTAGTCCTCCGGCTCGCCTAAAACCGCAATAATTTCATCGATATTTTTATCGTTTATAACTTGCTTTGGATGCGCTTGCTTTTCGCCCAACAATTCTGCTATACGCGCTTCTATTTCATTCATAACTTCATCTACATCTTCTTGTTGTTGAAGTGAAGTTCGCACGGCATTTAGGTACTTCCTTAGTTTGTGATATGCCGTTTCATCCAAATGAAAAAGCATTCCTGCTAGGTTTATATCTATAGTTTTGTTCATCTTATTATAATTTTGGTTGTGTTTTATTAGCTTTAATATTTTTTTGACTGATATGATCTACCGCTTTTACCAAGTCTGCCCATGAAGTATCCATCATTTTTAAAAACTCACGTCCTTTATCGGTCAATAAATAATATTTTCTTGGTGGTCCGGATGACGATTCCTCCCAACGATAACCCAAATATCCGGCATTTTTCAATCTTGTAAGCAATGGGTAAACCGTTCCTTCCACCACAATCATCTTGGCCTCTTTCAGCTCTTTTAAGATATCTGAAGTATATGCATCGTTTTTGTCCAAAATATTCAATATGCAATATTCTAAGACCCCTTTTCGCATTTGTGATTTAATATTTTCCATTTTCATTTTAAGTACAATTTATTGTAATTCAATCTATCAATTATTTAAAAAATTGGATTGTCAAAGGATATCGATACCAATTGCCATCACCGGATTTTATGGCTGCAATTACAATCAATACATATCTAACAATCGACAACAAACCCAATCCGCTTAATAAAATCAGCAAGCCCGGAAGCGACATAAGAACTGCCACAGGATTATCCTCTTGTTGCATCATCATCAAGAAGGGTGATAAAAACATCACCAAGCCAATCACAAGTATGACTATTTGATAAATAACTATGCTAATGTTAAAGTTCAACGCCTGTTTGCCATTATGATCGACAAATTTGCTTTGATCTCTCCAAATCATCCAAAAAATCAGCGGTCCTAATATACTTCCAAAAGGAATAATAAAAGAAGCAAGCGAACTTATATGAATGATGGCAGCATGCGATGTTTCTTCAGGTTGCAATTCGGTATTTTCGGTATTAAATTTTGTTAAGGTTTCCATAATAAATGCTTTTGTTTTATACTCTAACGATATACAAGCAACTTTGTTACACCTGCAAATATACAACAAATAGTATTATGTATTACAAAGTACTATATTTATTTAAAAAATCCAGTATATACAGTAGTAGAAAATAATATTATTCACTGAAATATTTATTAAAAAAAATAAAAATTGGTTAAAAATCATCCTATTATCGTCAAAAATTGTGTATTTTTACGGAAAATGATAACAACAAAAATCTAAAAGTAAGTTGATATACTTTAATTAAAGCAATTATGAATTTTATCCCAAATAAAATTAACCGTTTTTTGTTTTTTAAATTACCAAGCGCTTGGATTGCCGGTGTAAGAGTCAAAGAAATTAAAGATACAAAAGCTGTCGTTTCTGCCAAACACAGATGGATCAATCAGAATCCTTTTGGCTCTATGTACTTCGCCGTTTTGGCTATGGGCGCTGAGCTTTCGACCGGAATTTTAGTCATGAAAAAAATACATGAAAGCAAAAAACAAATCTCTATGTTGGTGACCCATAACGAAGCGGAGTTTACCAAAAAAGCGCGCGGACGGATAAAGTTTATTTGTGAAGATGGAGAACTCATCGACAAACATCTCGAAAACACAATTCAAACCGGAGAAGGTGTTAAACTTAATCTAATTTCCAAAGGATATGACGAAACAGGCGATTTGGTTTGTCAATTTAGCTTTCAGTGGAGTATGAAAAGAAAATAAGAATTTTTCATTTTAAATTCCTTCTGTTTTCCGCACCTTTTTCATTACACATTACAACTAACTAACACTTAAATGAATGCGAATTTTTATTTAAATATTTGAGTGTCCATGTTCAGGAAATAGAAAAATAATCAATTTTATTTGATTTAAATAAGAATTCCTCATTTATAAATTCCTTTTTTTTATGTATCTTTAATGCGAATTAAGAAATAACACAATTCAGCACTAAAAATACATCGATATGCAAAAAATATTATTAGGAAATGAAGCGATTGCACAAGCTGCCATTAACGCAGGCTTGTCCGGTGCTTATGGTTATCCGGGCACACCCTCTACCGAAATTATAGAATATATTACCAATTCAAAAGAAGCAAGAAACGGAGATATTATTGCCCATTGGTCCACCAATGAAAAAGTAGCTATGGAAGAAGCCTTAGGCATGTCTTATGCCGGAAAACGTGCCCTAGTTACCATGAAACATGTCGGTTTGAACGTAGCAGCGGATGCTTTTATCAATACAGCAATATCCGGTATTAATGGCGGACTTGTGGTAGTAGTTGCCGATGATCCTTCGCAACATTCATCGCAGAACGAACAAGACTCACGTTTTTATGGCAAATTTGCTATGGTGCCCACATTAGAACCCAGTAGTCAACAAGAGGCCTATGATATGATATCTTATGCATTTGATTTGTCTGAGAAAACAAAACTACCGGTCTTATTGCGTTCGGTTACACGTCTATCGCACTCCAGAGCCAATGTACGTATTGGAGAGAAAAAGAACCAAAACAACTTACAACTTTTAGAAGACACCAAACGCTTTGCGCTTATCCCCTCTTTTGCCAAAATTCAATATAAAAATCTTATCGAAAAACAAAAAGAGCTGGAGAAAATTGCTACGGATTCCAATTGGAATCATTTTCAAAAAGGAACCGGAAATAAAAAATTGGGCATTATTGCCTCCGGAATTGCCATAAACTATTTACTTGAGAATTTTCCCGAGGCATTGCCTTTTGATTTGCTTAAAATTTCACATTATCCTTTACCCAAAAAATTAGTTGCCGAAATTTTTGATCGCAACGACAAGATTTTGGTACTGGAGGACGGCTATCCATTTATAGAAGAAATGATTGGCGATTTCTTAGGAAGGTCGCAAAAGGTTATCGGAAGGTTAACCGGAGACATCCCAAGAACAGGCGAATTAAATCCAAATATTGTAGCACATGCATTGGATTTAGAAGATTTAATCGAAGAAGAAATTTTGCCAATTGTAAGCAATCGCCCGCCTCAATTATGTCCCGGATGCGGCCACATCGACTTATATGATGCCCTCAATGACATTATTGCCGAAATAGGTGATAATCGTGTTTTTTCAGATATTGGTTGTTACTCACTTGGTGTGTTAGAGCCTTACGACGCCATCGACACCCTCATTGACATGGGCGCTTCCATTCCTATGGCAAAAGGTGCTGCCGATGCAGGACTGTTGCCTTCAATAGCTGTCATTGGCGATTCTACTTTCACGCATTCCGGCATGACCGGATTGCTTAGCGCCATTTGGAGTAAGACTCCTATTACAGTTATCATTTCAGACAACTCTGCCGTTGCTATGACAGGGGCACAGCCCTCAGCAGCTATGGGCAGACTTTATGACATAGCCAAAGGATTGGGCGTGGAAGAAGCGCATCTCAAAGTAATTACACCTCTAAAAAAATACCATGATCAAAATGTTGAAATCATTAAAAACGAATTGGATTTTCAAGGTGTCTCTTTAATCATTGCACAACGTCCTTGTGTAACGATGTCTAATGAAAAGAAAGATTTGGCTAGAAAGTTTAACACGCTCGAAACCAGTTATTAACAACTATTTCAAAGAGATTTTTCAAAAATATTTTAGTATTATGAAACTACCATGTATAATTTTCTTTACACAAAAAGATGTGATTATGGTGGTCCATGTATTAGCAACAAAATAATATAAAATTATAAACACATGAAAAAAGATATCATCATTTCCGGTGTAGGAGGTCAAGGCATTTTGACCATTTCGGCTGTTTTAGATACGGCTGCCTTAGAAAGCGGATTCAACATAAAACAATCTGAAGTACACGGCATGAGCCAACGCGGTGGTGCGGTACAGGCACATGTGCGTATTTCTGACAAACCGGTTTACTCAGATTTAATTCCCATGGGAAAAGCAGACCTAATTTTATCGGTAGAACCGATGGAGCTACTTCGTTATTTACCCTACTTGCACAAAAATGGTTTTTTGGTAACCGATAGCAATCCGCTTAAAAATATTGCAAATTATCCCAACGAACAAGAACTAAGTAAACAAATTACAGCATTTAAACACTACCGCATTATTGATGCCAAAAGTTTGGCAAAAAAAGCCGGTAATTTTCGTGCTGCAAACATCGTTATGATTGGTGCTGTTTCGGACTTATTGCCCTTTGAAGACGAGCTTATGGAACAAGTGATCACCAATTTGTTTAAACGAAAAGGCGATCGTATTGTCCAAATGAATATTGATGCTTATCGTTTGGGGAGAGGTGCTATAGAGAAATAAAAGTGCAAGTTAATTTGCTAATATATTTGTTTATCAATTTGATTCAAAGGCTTATTAAATTCAGTTTATTTTTAACGATAATGAACAGAAATAATTTAGATTAATTCAAGTAATCACCAAAATTACACCCCCGATGGCGTCGCCATCGGGGGTGTAAATTTATATAGAACAGTCGTAACTATTCTTTAACAACTTTAAAGGCAGTTGTTTGATCATTTATACGAACCCTAACAAAGTACATACCGCTATTTAATTTAGACATATCAATTTGGGTATCAAGTTTATTTGGCTCAATATTCATTATTTGTTTACCGGTCATATCAAATACCATTACATTGCTTATGGCATCTTGTGCGGTTAAATTAAGCAGATTGTTTACCGGATTAGGGTAATAACTAAATCCATTAATTTTATTATCGCTAATAGATACCAAATCTGAAGTAATACTCAAGGTAAAAGGTCCTTCAAGTTTATCAGACCACTTGGTATAATGTGCATTGTTTAACAGGTAAACCGTACCGGCAACTGAAGTAAATGTAAATGATTCAGCACCACCGGTTCCATGGTGGTCACTTCTCCCTACACAAGTAAGGTTGGCACAATCACCTGTAAATACGGCAATCTCATTATCCCAACCATCAGGGTCAGCTACAATAGTAATGTTGCCACCATCACCTACAAACTGATACCAAACACCATCGTTCATACCATTATTACAAGTACTTTGAGGCATCATTCCGGTTGCATAAGTTGCATCCATTGCATCGGTATAAGGTAAAGAAGGAACGACCTTAGCATTTACACAATCATCATTTTCAGGACGTGGTGGTGCAATTTCTAAAGCGATACTAAAGGCACCAACATCAGAACCTTCGTGCCAAGCTTGAAGATAATAAACATTACCCGGTGTCAAATCTCTATAAACTTTGAGCAAGTTATCACAACCAATTTCATTACCGCCACACGCATCCCAAAGTGCCACTTTTATGTCACTTCCGGTTGCACCGCCAAGTAAAGCTCTTACATCAGTTTCATTGGCAGGCATGGTGAATCTATAAAAATAATCTAATATCGGTGCTGATGCGCAAGAAGCAT
>JANTGO010000102.1 GCA_024763015.1 Flavobacteriaceae bacterium | reverse complement strand
GAATTGCAGAAGATTTACACGACAACTTAGGTGCGCATCTATCTTTTATTATTTCCTCACTGGACGGCTTACTCTTTGAAAAAAATCAAACTAAAGAAAAAATCCTATCCACTCTAGAAAATATCCGAAATTTTGCTATGGAAACTAGTGGGATTTTTAGAGATACCATCTGGGCACTAAACAAAAAAGGCGATTTTTTTGTCGTTGACTTTGAAAATAGACTAAAACTATTTATCGATAGAATTCAGAAATTAAACCCAAAAATAAAAATTAATTTATCAAATAAAATAAATCAAAACATGATGATTAACCCCACTCAGAGTCTCCATGTGTATAGGGTAATCCAAGAAGCTATTAACAATGCTGCCAAATATTCTAAAGGCGACAATGTTAATATAATCTCCGAAGAAGATGCAGAAAACTATTATTTTAAAATCATTGACAATGGAATCGGTTTTAAACAAGAAGAAATTACTTTTGGCTATGGTATAAAAAATATGAAGCGCCGCATCAAAGAGCTTAACGGGCAATTATTGATCAAAAACAATAATGGCACAGAAATTATCATTATACTTCCAAAAAACAAGGTTTTAGGATAAAAAAACTACAATAGGGCATATGCCTTATTGCACAAACCAAAATACCAACTTACATTTGTACCATAGATTATGAGAAAGATTAATATAGCTTTAGCAGAAGATAATTCATTTTTGGTTAAATCTTTTCTTCATAAACTATCGTTCTTTGAAAATATTAATGTTAAGTTTACTTGTGAAAACGGTAAGGAGTTATTAGAGAAATTAAAAATCGACCATAATATTGACATTATTTTTATGGATATAAATATGCCCGAGATGAACGGTATTCTAGCCACAGAAAAGGTAAAAAAATTATATCCACATATAAAAATTATCATGTTAACCATTTATGACGATATGGAAAATATCTATAATGCCATACAAGCCGGTGCCAATGGTTATATTTTAAAAGAAATTGATCCTAAATCACTCTATGAAAACATAGAAGAGCTCATTTCCGGTGGTGTTCCTATGACATCTCAAATTGCCCAAAAAGCACTGAAACTATTAAAAAAAGCCAGTGTTCCTGAAATTACTAAAAAAGACGCCAAAAGTATTGAATTATCATCAAGGCAAATAGAAATTTTAGAACAATTGGAAAAAGGGCTAAATTATAATGAAATAGCTGAGAATTTATTCATTTCACCTAAAACCGTTCGTAAACACATTGAAAATATATATAACAAACTCGAAGTACACTCAAAATTAGAAGCTGTGCAAAAAGCAAAAAAAATGAATTTGTTATAAAAAAGAATCCTTATCATGGTTGTTCATAATCATTTTATGGTTGTTGTTGTTGTAAAAGTGCGATTTATCTTAATAAATCGCACTTTTTTTTTGTCTTTATTTACGCTACCTTTGCACTTGATGACAAGCAAAGAAACATATAAGCTACCAAAATCAAAAAAACTAAAAAGCGCCAAGCTTATGAACCTGCTTTTTGCAGAAGGTACATCTATATTTTCAAACCCAATCCGATTTGTATTTTTAAACAATCAGGAGACACATCAACAGAATTTCCAAGTTGGTTTTTCCGTACCCAAAAGAAAAATCAGACGTGCCGTTGATCGTAACAAAATCAAACGATTGATGCGGGAAAGTTTTAGATTGCACCAACACAAACTCCAAACGATTGACCACACTGCTATGATGTGGCTTTACACCGGCAATCAAGTACCCGATTATAAATTAATTGAAGAAAAAATGCTGGAAATTATCCGGCAATTTAATACAACTTCATCAAAATAACTGTACGACAATGGCACAGCATAATGACTTAGGACTAAAAGGCGAAGAAATAGCCCAAGCTTTTCTCAAAAAAAACGGCTATAAAATACTAGAAACCAACTGGCAGTTTCACCATGCCGAGATCGATATCATTGCACAAAAAGCCAATACGCTCGCCGTAGTTGAAGTAAAAACACGAAGCTCAGAGAACTATGGCAAACCGGAAGCATTTGTCAGCAAGAAAAAAATAAAACTTATGATAAATGCCATCGACCATTATGTTCAAACAAATAATCTGGATGTAGAAATTCGATTTGATATTATTTCTATCATTAAAAATAAATATACTGAAACAATCGACCACATAGAAAATGCCTTTGTTTGGTTTTAAAATGTAACATAAATGTAACAAATGTTACTAATAAAAATGACACTTGTCATCATTACAAAAGATAAGTGTTAAAAAAAATTAAAACTTATAAATGATTGTAAAATAAATGATAAAAATCATTTTTAAAGCATTTTTTTGTCTTAAATTTACATCATATTTACAAAAAACACATTTTTAAATAAAAAAACACTTACTATAATTATGAAAAAACATAATTTTTACGCAGGGCCAAGCATTCTGCCACAATTCACCATTGAAGAAACGATTAAAGCGATTGAAAACTTTTCTAATACCGGATTATCTGTATTAGAAATATCGCATCGGAGTAAAGAGTTTGTAGCTGTAATGGAGGAATCCCAACAATTGTTTAAGGAATTATTAGACATTCCTGAAGGTTATTCCGTATTGTTTTTGCAAGGAGGTGCCAGCACACAATTTGCTATGATTCCCTTCAACCTTCTCAACAAAAAAGCAGCCTATTTAGACACCGGCGCATGGAGCAGCAAAGCGATCAAAGAAGCCAAAGCTTTAGGTGATGTTGATGTTGTTGCCAGTAGTAAAGACAAGGGCTACAACTATATTCCAAAGAATTATGTCATACCTACAGATGCCGATTATTTTCATATCACCACCAATAACACGATAGCCGGAACAGAAATCAAAACTGATATCGACTCCCCTATTCCACTCGTCGCTGATATGTCTTCAGATATTTTCAGCCGTCCTGTAGATGTTTCAAAATATGCGATGATTTACGGCGGCGCACAAAAAAACCTAGGACCTGCCGGTGCCACTTTTGTCGTTATCAAAGATGATATTCTAGGCAAAGTTGACAGACACATCCCAACAATGTTGAACTATCAAACACATATCGACAAAGGTTCTATGTTTAACACACCTCCGGTATTAGCTGTATTCTCGGCATTGCAAACGCTCAAATGGCTCAAAGAAAACGGAGGCGTTAAAGGCGCACAAAAGAGAAATATAGAAAAAGCTAATTTGTTATATGATGAAATCGACCGCAACAAACTCTTCTCAGCCGTTGTTCCAAATATCGAAGATAGATCGCTTATGAACATTACATTTGTAATGAACGACGACTACAAATCACATGAAAAAGAATTTTTGGATTTTGTAGATGAACGTGGTATTATGGGCATCAAAGGACATCGATCTGTAGGTGGATTCAGAGCATCTACTTACAATGCACTTCCTCTAGAAAGTGTAGCCGTTCTCGTTCAAGCTATGAAAGATTTTGAAAATAAAATATCATAAAACCATAAAATAATAATCCTATGACAAAAGTCCTTATTGCCACCGTAAAACCCTTTGCTCCGGCCGCTGTTTCACAAATGCAATCCATTTTAAAGGAAGCCGGATATGAACTCGTTTTACTGGAAAAATATAATTCACAACAAGATCTTATCGATGCCGTAAAAGATATCGACGCCCTAATTATCAGAAGTGATAAAATTACAAAGGAAGTTTTGGCAAATGCTCCAAAATTAAAAATAGTCGTGCGCGCCGGTGCCGGATACGACAATGTCGATTTGGAAGCTGCTACGCAAAATAATGTAGTGGTGATGAATACACCAGGACAAAATTCTAATGCCGTTGCTGAATTAGTGCTCGGAATGATGGTTTTAATGGCTCGTAATCAGTTCAACGGGACAGCCGGAACAGAACTCAAAGGAAAAACAATCGGCATACATGCTTATGGAAATGTTGGAAAAAACGTTGCACGAATCGCCAAAGGCTTTGAGATGAACGTGTTGGCTTATGACCCTTTTGTTTCTTCGGAGATAGTTGAAAGAGATGGTATCACAGATATTGAAGAAGTTGGCGATTTATACAAACAAGCGCAATATATTTCGCTACACATCCCTGCAAACAAACACACTATAAAAAGTATTAACTATGACTTATTAAAAAATATGCCTCATAATGCCGTACTAATCAATACGGCACGCAAAGAGGTCATCGATGAAGATCAACTCATTAAACTTATGAATGACCGTCCGGATTTTAAATACATTTCAGATATCGCACCGGATAAAAAGGATGAATTTGAAGAAAAATTTGGCAACCGCGTATTTTTTACGCCTAAAAAAATGGGTGCACAAACTGCCGAAGCCAATATTAATGCCGGTATTGCAGCCGTCAATCAAATTATTAATTTCATCGAAAATTATGATACCACATTCAAAGTAAATTAATCAAAATAACACATAAATCAAACAATTATGGCAATTATTAAACCTTTCAAAGGCCTAAGACCTCCCAAAAATATAGTGCAAGACGTTTCCTGCTTACCTTACGATGTTATGAACTCACAAGAAGCTGCCGAAATGGCAAAAGGAAAAGAAAATTCGTTGCTACACATCACCAGAGCCGAAATAGATTTACCCGAAGATACCGATATTCATTCCGAAGCGGTTTATCAAAAAGCCGTTGAAAATTTTAAAAAATTTAAAGAAAAAAAATACTTGGTCAAAGAAGACAAAGCCAAATATTATATTTACGCACAAACCATGGACGGACGCACGCAATATGGCATCGTTGGCGCTGCAGCTGCACAAGACTATTTTGATGGCGTCATCAAAAAACACGAGCTTACACGCCCTGACAAAGAAGAAGACCGAATGGTTTTAACCCGTTATTTGAATGCCAATATCGAACCGGTTTTCTTTTCTTATAAAGCCGTTCCGGAAATAGATGCCATCGTAGAGAAAGTCGTAAAAAATAACCTGCCGGAATATGATTTTACGGCAGAAGATGGTTTCGGACATCATTTTTGGGTCGTAGAAAACGATGAAGACAATCAAAATATCGAAAGATTATTTGCCGAAAAAGTTCCTTATACATACGTTGCAGACGGACATCACCGAACGGCTGCTGCCGCTAGAATTAAGGAAGAAAAAAAAGCTCAAAATCCAAATCATACCGGCAAAGAAGATTACAACTATTTTATGGCTGTTCATTTTCCCGATAATCAACTAAAAATTATTGATTACAATCGCGTTATCAAAGATTTGAATGGATTGACCAAAGAGCAATTTATCCAAAGACTAACAGAGAATTTCAAAATAAACGATGTTGGCAACAGATGTTATCATCCAAAGAAATTACACGAAATATCAATGTTTTTAGATGGCGAATGGTTCCAATTGATTGCAAAAGAAGGCACTTTTAATGATAATGATCCAATCGGACAGTTAGATGTAACCATTTTGTCTAAAAAAATATTAGAACCCATTCTTGGTATCAAAGACTTGCGCACGAGCAAACGTATTGATTTTGTAGGAGGTATCCGTGGTTTGGAAGCCCTGGCTACACGTGTAAATTCTGGCGATTTTAAAGTTGCATTTGCTTTATATCCTGTATCGATGAAACAACTGATAAATATAGCCGATACCAATAATATAATGCCACCAAAAACAACTTGGTTTGAACCCAAATTACGTAGCGGATTGGTTATCCATGAATTATAAACCAACCAATAAGACAAACAAACAAATGCCATAATAATTTAATTCAAAAAATAAAAACAACAACTATGGCTCATATTTTGCCCATTAACATCACGCATCCTTTACGAAACAAAGTATGTATTTTTCCAAGCGAAGACGATTGCGAACTAAGTTCCAGTGATATCAACAGTATCATTAGACGAAATCCGTATTCTTTTAACAATATCTTGTTTAAACCTTATATCAAGAGGCTATCAGATGTTAAAAAACACAATGCAATCCGAAGGCAGTATGTGAAGTTTAAAAAGAATAATATTATTAAAACCTGTGAAAATCCGAGTTACTATATTTATAATATTATTGATAATGAAGGCAATAATTTTACAGGCATCGTAGGCAAAATTCCCCATAGTGATTTTATGACCGATAAGGTGCTGAAAATTGAAAAATCAGACCCTGTAAAAGTCGATAACAACTTTGGGCTCATCAGAGATACCGGCTTTATTGCCAAACCCATAACCGTCATCCATGACGATAATGAAATGATTAATCAAATCATAGCAAAATATCAATCGCGCATTCCCCTGTTTGAATTTACCAGAAACAACGGATTTATCCACGAAGTTTGGCAAGTACTTGATCCGGAAGATGTTGAAACGATTAGCCAAGCTTACAATTCCTCAAAAAATTTTATTATTGCCGATGACAACGACCGATTTGAAGCGCTTCATAATATTTATAGAAGCAAAACAGAGCTTTTTAACAAGACGCATTCCGGTGAGGAGGCCTACAATTTTTTTCCGGCTTTCTTAATTGGCAAAAATAAAGTGAAAATTCATGAATATAAAAAAGGTATTCCGGTTGAATATTCCAAAGATATTGAAAGTCTAAAATCGATACTTTCTGATGATTTTTACATAGAACAAATCAATCATTTTGATGCACCTAAAAGAAATGAAATTTTGCTTTATTCCTTAGAAGGAAAATTCAAATTGACCCTTAAACCACACAAAGATAGCGCCCTACCCGACTCAGTGGTTTTTGAAAGATATATTTTACCAAAATTGGGTTTGGAAAAAGAAAGTATAGACCCCTATAATTTACAATTTTGCAATGGTAAAAGAAGTACAAAGTGTGTTGAAAATCAATTAAACAAAGGAAATTGCAAATATGGATTTATCATAAAACCCGCTGATTTTCAAACGATTGAAAAAGCTTTACAAAAAAATATACAAATTCCATACAAAAGTATGTATATAGAGCCCAGACAACTACAAGGACTGTTTATCTATGAACTTTAAGGCAAAGAAATGATTTGCGATAGTTTAAAAAAAATAAAAAAAGAAATTGGCAAAGACGTCCAGTTGATAGCCGTTTCCAAAACAAAACCAGTCGAAGCAATTCAAACTGCTTACGACTGTGAGCAGAGAGATTTTGGCGAAAATAAAGTACAAGAAATGCTAGAAAAATATGAACATCTCCCAAAAGATATTCATTGGCATATGATTGGGCATCTGCAACGCAATAAAGTAAAATACATTGCGCCTTTTGTACATTTGATTCACGGTGTTGACAATGCCAAATTATTGAAGGAAATAGATAAACAAGCACAAAAAAATAATCGCATCATCAAAGTCTTGTTGCAAATAAAAATTGCTAAAGAAGAAACAAAATTTGGGATGAATAAAATAGATTTGGAAGCAATTTTGAATGAATATCAAAACAAAACATACCCAAACATCAAAATAGTTGGATTTATGGGAATGGCAACCAATACCCAAAACCATGAACAAGTTGCTCAAGAATTCTCGAATTTGCATAAACTATTGCTTTCATACCAAAAAAAATTCCCTGAACTTACTATTCTTTCAATGGGGATGAGCGGCGACTATAAAATAGCCATAGCCCAAGGAAGCAATATGGTACGAATTGGTTCTGCTATCTTTGGGGCAAGAGATTATCAAAACATATAGGCTTTTCTGAATAAATATCGTTACTGGTAAGCTTGATTTTTTTTCATAAATTTGCAAACAACAAATTATATTTTCATGAATTTTATCAAATTTCTAATCAGCAAAGTCTTTTTAAAAAATTTGCTTGCTGCTATTATCCTCACTATCATCATTGTTTTAGGATTTAAGTTATATCTAAACTTTTACACACATCACAACGAATACCACATCGTACCCGATTTGAGTAAGAAATCTTTTTCTGAAGCTAAACAAATATTAGAAAAACGAAAAATGCGTATTCAGGTTATCGATACCATTGCTTATGATCCTAAATT
>JANTGO010000101.1 GCA_024763015.1 Flavobacteriaceae bacterium | reverse complement strand
CCCTTGGATCATGCCAAATGGAACGGGATTACTCCGACTGATTTAATTTTTCCATTTTTCTTGTTTATCGTAGGGGTTTCTATTGTTTTGGCATACCACAAAAAGCGTTTTTATATCGATTACAATGCTTTTCCAAAAATACTAAAAAGAAGTCTTAAAATAATTCTTATCGGATTATTACTATCAGCATTTACTTATCATCCCCCTTTTTTTAAAAGTATTTCACACTTGCGTTTTCCGGGTGTACTCCAACGCATTGGCCTTGTATTTTTCTTTGCGGCTTTGCTTTTTGTTTATGTCAAAAATTGGAAATGGTATGCCTTGTTGCTCGTGCTTATTTTGGGAGGTTATTGGTACAGTATGACACAAATACCCATTGACGGACATACACCTCAACTTACCAAAACAGACAACCTCGGATCGGTGATTGACAGGGCTGTTTTTGGCGTAAATCATATGTGGAAACATTACGAAGAAGCATCAAATGGCTATGTTCAAGGCGATTATGATCCGGAAGGTCTGCTTAGCAGTCTGCCTGCAATTGCCAGTAGTATTCTCGGTATATTTTTAGGTCTTATTCTGGTCAACAAACGTATTTATCCTTATGCAAAAGTCATTATATATATAGGCATTGGATTATTACTTTGGTTGCTAGGTTGGTGGTGGAGCCAAAGTTTTCCACTAAACAAACGCCTCTGGACAAGTAGTTATGTGCTTTACACAGGCGGACTGGCTTATTTGATTTTTGCCCTTATTTATTGGATAACCGATATCCTAAATCGTAAAAAATGGGCAAACCCGTTTAAGTATTTGGGTATGAACGCCATTGCCATATTCACGCTGTCTATATTTATTACCAAATCTTTTTATCTACTTCACATACCCGGCAGCAAATCGACGATACATGGTTGGTTGTATCATCATATTTTTACGGCTCACTTAGGCGATACTGAATTTTCTTCCGTGCTTTATGCCCTAACTGTGGTAATTTTTTATATATTCGTAGCTTGGATGATGTATCGAAAAAAAATATTCATCAAGGTATAAATTTTAGAATTTTATTAACCACAAATCAAACGCTTTATGGCTCTTAATTATATTTGGGTAGGCTTTTTTTTAATTGCCTTTGTTGTCGGACTGATTAAATTAATTTTTTTGGGAGATGTGCAAATATTTTCCGTAATGATGAAAGCCCTATTTGAACGTTCCAAACTCGGATTTGAACTCTCGTTGGGCTTAACCGGCATACTTGCCTTGTGGATGGGTATTATGAAAATTGGTGAAAGAGGCGGTATGATTAAAATTTTAGCCAAAGCAGTTTCGCCATTATTTAGCAAATTGTTTCCGGAAGTACCCAAAAATCATCCGGCAATTGGTTCTATGATGATGAATATTTCAGCAAATATGCTTGGGCTAGATAATGCTGCCACGCCACTTGGGCTCAAAGCAATGAACGACTTGCAAGAACTCAATCCCAAAAAAGACACTGCCAGCAATGCGCAAATTATGTTTTTGGTGTTGAACACCTCCGGATTGACCTTAATTCCCGTCAGTATTTTGGCGCTACGTGCTATGAAAGGCTCTGCGGATCCCACAGATGTATTTTTGCCTATTTTAATCGCTACTTTTGTTTCTACCTTGGTCGGTTTGATTTATATGGCTATTCGACAAAAAATCAATCTGTTTAATGGTGTTGTACTTTCGTATTTAGTTGGCACAACTGCTGTAATAGGTGGTATATCATACTATGTTGCTTGGTTAGACGATCCGGAAAAAGTAAAAATATTTACCAATTTATTGAGCAACATTACCTTGTTTAGCATTATTACCATCTTTATAGGCGTTGCTTTTTATAAAAAAATTAATGTCTATGATGCCTTTATCGAAGGCGCCAAGGACGGTTTTCATGTGGCTGTTAAAATCATTCCGTATCTAGTAGCGATGTTGGCTGCCATTGGCGTATTTACCGCTTCGGGTGCTATGGATTACGTGCTGGATTTATTTCGTTTTATCGTCGCACATCTAGGTATGGACACCCGCTTTGTCGATGGGTTACCTACTGCCTTTATGAAACCCTTGACTGGTGGCGGTGCCCGTGCGGCTATGGTTGAAAGTTGGGTCAACCACGGTGTGGACGGTTTTGTCGGACATTTGACTTCTATTTTGCAAGGAAGCACAGAAACTACTTTTTATGTTTTAGCGGTTTATTTTGGATCGGTTGGCATCAAAAAAACGCGTTATGCAGCCACAGCCGGTATTATTGCTGATATTGCCGGTATCATCACAGCCATTCTGATTACTTATTTGTTTTTTGGAAATCTAAATTAAATGAGGTTGCGTAAATTTCTTTATTTTACAGGACATGTTATCGTAACACTTATTTTGCTGATAACCACACAAATAGGCGGTGTTATGTATCCTGTTATTTTTTTGTTTTTCAAGGCAGATAAAAATCAAATTTTGAAACGTCTCTCCTTGTTTTTAAGCCTTTATTTGCTGGCTTCTTTTTTTGTGGTTCCCTATCTCGCGCCGATATTCGGAAGGGAGAAAATTAAAGAGACACCCTTGATTTCCACCCACTTTTTCCCGACCAAATTATTAAATCGAAATTACGTAAAACCGGAGTTAAATCAGTTGCTTGAAAAAGTTTCAAAAGAATTAAATCAAGACTACAAAGGCATTCGCATTGTGTATTTAGATGCCAATTTTCCTTTTATCAATGGATTTCCTTTATTTCCACATTTAAGTCATAAAGATGGTAAAAAAGTAGATTTAGCATTTATATACCAAACACCAAACGGGCAACTGACCAACCAAAAGAAAAGTCGGACCGGTTACGGTGTTTTTGTTCCTATAAAAAAAGGAGAAATCAATCAAAACAAATTCTGCAAGAAAAAAGGCTATTTTCAATATGATTTTACCAAATATGTATCATTGGGAAACATCCATCCCGAACTTGTTTTATCGGAAAAAGCTACCAAAGACTTTATCCTCTTGCTACTGCAACAAAAGGGTATTGATAAGATTTTTATCGAACCCAACTTAAAACACAGAATGCACCTGACAGACAAACGGATTAGGTATCAAGGATGTCATTCTGTTCGTCATGATGACCACATTCACCTACAAATACATTAACCAATGAAAAAATTAACAATCCTTCCACTCCTATTCTTCTTTTCTTGCGCTGTAAACAAAAACCAAAACAGTTCAAAGGACAACAAAAATACCATTGTTGCTATGGAAAAAACACTGGATGATTGGCACAAAGCGGCCGCAGAAGCCCAGTTTGACACTTATTTTAACTTGATGGATGCCGATGCCGTTTTTGTAGGAACCGACCCAAAAGAAGTTTGGAATAAAGATGATTTTATGGCATTTGCCAAGCCTTATTTTGACAAGGGAAAAGCTTGGAAATTCACCAAAATAAGCAGAAATATACACCTGTCAAACAATCAAAAAATTGCCTGGTTTGACGAATTGCTAAATACTTGGATGGGAACATGTCGAGGCTCCGGCGTTTTGGTGTATAAAAACAAACATTGGCTCATCAAGCATTATGTATTATCGCTTAGTGTTCCAAATGAAAAAATGTCGTCTGTGATGAAAGTACTTAATGATTAATACTATTCCAAAGCCGCTACCAAAGTATCTGCAATTGCCAATGAAGCCGTAGCTGCCGGCGAAGGTGCATTCCCGACATTAATTACGTTTCCTTCTCTAATAATCAAAAAATCGTCAACCAAATTGCCTTTGCTGTCAATCGCTTGTGCGCGAATACCGCTACCGCCGACCTCTAAATCAGATGCCTTTATCTCGGGCACCAATCTTTGAAGTGCTTTGGTAAAGGCTGCTTTGCTCCAAGAACGATACATTTCGTACCAACCATCTTGCCAATATTTTGTAGCCACTTTTAAGAAACCTTTGTAAGTCAGGGTTTCAAACAACTCGGGAAAATCAATTTGTAGTTTACGATAACTCTCACGTCCAAAAGCCAGCACAGCATTAGGTCCCGCTTCGATACCTCCGGTCATTTTTCTGGTGAAATGCACACCTAAAAAAGGAAATTCGGGATTGGGTACCGGATACACCAAATGATTGACTAAATATGATTTCTCAGGTTTAATTTTGTAATATTCCCCTCTAAAAGGTACAATCTTATAATCGATGTTTGAGGTTTTTTTAGCCAATTTATCCGAATACAAACCAGCACAATTATACACAATATCTGCCGTATGGGTTTGTTTGTCCGTAATAATTTCTACTTGATTATTTTGTCGAATATCTAAAACTTTTTCTCCTGGGAACAACTTTCCATCAGCTTGTAAAACCTGTTCTAAATGTTTTTTGGCAACTTGCAAATAATCTACAATTCCAGTCTGTGGCACCCAAATGCCATTTATACCTTGCACATGTGGCTCGTGCGTCTTAATTTGTTCAGAATTTAGCCATTTCAAATCTTCCAAGCCATTTTCTGAACCTCTGTCATAAAGCATTTTTAGCGTAGGCAATTCTTCTTCACTAGTAGCCACGATCAATTTACCGCAAATATCGTATGCTACTTCGTTTTCATCACAAAATTGCATAAGTTGGCGATAACCGTTTTTACAATTTTCGGCTTTTAGACTTTTGGGTGTATAGTAAATTCCGGAATGGATTACCCCACTATTTCTGCCGGTTTGATGTTGTGCAACATCTTTCTCTTTTTCAATAATAGAGATTTCTGCCTCCGGATATTTTCTCGACAATTTATAAGCCGTTGCCAATCCGACAATTCCGGCGCCTATGATACATATTTTTTTCATGTGTTTATTATTTCATTTTTTTATTGGTAACACATGTAACCACCATAATCATATCTCTGTTTTGAGAGCAATAAACATGACGGTTTCATTTTACTTCTATTTTACTAACATACAGCCATCTTAATAATCAACTTTGTATGAACAAAAAATTCAAGAAATAAATTTAGTACAAAAACGAGCAGAAAAAATGTAAAAAATTAGTTTTTGGCGAGATATTTCATTAATTATTACTTTGTTCGTAATATCTAATTTTCCATTATATATCTTACAAAGGTTTTGCACATACTTACAGACGTTACATTGTAGAGACGTTGCATGCAAAGTCCCTACACAAAACACATTAATATTGGAATACCGTACAGACACAATACATTGCGTCTCTACACACATACATCCAGCAGAGCGATGAAAATCCTCAGCACAAAATGTAGGTCGCCCCAAAAGGGGCTACAAATAGAACGCATCTATGATGCTACAAACAGAATGCTCCTACGGAGCAATAAATCAAATGGCTAAACAAACTGAACAAATATTAGACAAGCAACCTCACACCATTTTCAAATTAAAACAAAAAAAACTGCCCGAAAGGACAGTTTTAATTTTTTTTCAAGAAAAGAATTAATCTTTTTTAATTCTTCTTTCTTTAATTCTGGCTTTTTTACCACGAAGTTCTCTAAAGTAGAAAATTCTTGATCTACGAACTTTCCCTCTTTTGTTAACCTCAATTTTTTGAATGGTTGGCATATTAACAGGAAAAATTCTTTCAACAGCAATATCGCTAGAAATTTTACGAATGGTAAAAGTTTCTGTCGCACCACTTCCTCTTCGTTGAATGACAACACCTTTAAAAAACTGTGTTCTGGTTTTGTTACCTTCTCTAATTTCGTAATAAACCGTAATGGTATCACCGGCGCCAAATACGGGCAAATCTTTTTTTTCTACAAGCTCGTCTTGTACTAATTTAATTAAACTATCCATTTTGATAAATAATTTTTGGTTACTTCAAAGAAACATTCACGATTTTCGCCAGAGGTTTAGATGAATTTGGTTTGCAAAATTACAAAAAATATTTTACTAGGCAAATCTTTCTCCATAAAAAATCAGGGCAAACGCATTAAACTTTCCTATTTTCCGCACTTTTTTACCAAAAATTATAATTAACTAATATTTAAATAGATACAATTCAATATTTCGAAATTTGGGTGTTTCCACTATTTTATTAAATCTTTACTTTTTTGCATCGACCAAAAAAGTAACAAAAAAGTCTAGGCTTACGAAACTTTTACTAATTTATACGTTTCACTCCCTAAACAATCTGAACTCGCACTACGCTTCTACTATTAACTTTATTTTCAATTAATTATAAATTTTAATTCCTTATCAAAATTCGTTTATGCTCGAACAGCAGATTGTTTTTTACGTCCGTTCCACTCTAAATTTACGTAAAACCTTCGTAGGCCGTGGGCAAACCGCAATGGTTTGTGTTTAGAATTATTCTTTGTCAAAAATTACACTTAGTTAAATACGTTTTTTATCCTATGTGGAAAACAGAAGGTTTTATTACGATGCTTGATTTTTACTTTTACTTCTAAAATCAAAAATCGTTAATCCTTGTTCATCATTCATTTTTATTCAAGTTTGTATAAAAAATAAATATAATTCATTGAAATACATGGATTCATAAATAATCTTAATAGATTTTTTAATGCGTTTGCCCTGCATAAAAAATATTTAGGAGCGAAAGTGCACTTAATTTGAAAGACATTTGTAAGGAAAACACATATTTTGATAGAGAAAACATTAATTTTTTTTTCGTTATTTTTCCATTTTTTATCATTTACACCGATAGACATAGCATCGTACAGGCATTTTGCAAAACGTCTCTACACATATACTTCACCGTATTCCGTGCAGACATCGCAACATACAGACGCCATAAATGGCGTCTCAACAACTTATAAAATTTCCACGCGCAAAGTGTGAATTTGGTCAAATTGTTGCTTTATAGCATCAAAATCATTTAAACGAATGGCAAGCACTATTTCGCCTTGAGCAGCTAACTTTTGTTTATGTATATGTAATTGATGTGCTTTTATGATTCGCATCACCTTGTTCATATCTTTGTATTTAAAACTTATCGAAAGATATTTCATTCTTATTTCTTCGATAATCTCTGCTTCATCCAAAACCAATTGTGCAGCCGTTTTGTAGGCATTCATCAAACCTCCAACGCCTAATTTTACACCCCCGAAATAACGCACAACTACCACCAAAATATTGGTTAAATCTTTTGCTTTTATTTGTCCTAAAATGGGATTCCCTGCCGAATTAGATGGTTCTCCGTCATCATTGGCGCGTTCATCAAATTTTGTGATACCCAAACGATAAGCATAGCACCAGTGTCTGGCATTGTGATGTTCCTTTTTAAGCGATTCAATAATTGGTTTTAGCACATCGGTATTTTCAAAAGGAAAAGCATATCCCAAAAATTTACTCTTCCGGTCTTTAAAAATTTCCGGACCAGCCGGTGTTTTTATCGTTAAATAAGTATCGCGCTGCATTTATTGATAGATTTTCACTTCTTGTTCATAATCAATCTTATAAGGGATATTTAATTCTAGATTGACATAATATATTTTACCTACATAATGCACCTTGAGTTTATTCTGCAAAGCGGCATTCAGCGCACCAAGAATATTTGATTTTTTCTTAAAGTAATTTACATCAAAATCAACTTCTAGTGGAATTTCAAAATCTTTTTTTGCCGGCACGGTATAATTTTGGGAATTTAGATTGGCAAAATACTTGTCATCGACAAAAACCTTTACATCTTTTAATATAAATGTTCCGCCCACTAAATTGGGATTGTGATATTTTGCAAAGGCCAGCAAAACCAACTTACCCTGATTATTCTTTTTTAAATCAATCTTGGTTACACCTACAAACTCAGGTGCTTTAGGCATGCTGCAAGAGGTAAACAAAATCAGCAGTAATAAAATTGTTACATTCTTCATTAATTCATGGATTTTAAGGTGAATTTTAATATCAGGTCCAAAATATCTTCAAATCTATACATTAGTATATAAAGCTTAATAAAAAACAAATTTACAAAAAAACAAGTATTAAACAGGATATTTCTATTGACAATAATTTTCTATCACTGTTGTCCGATAAAAAATAAATAGAAAGGAAGTTATAATCAACTTCCTTTCTTTTTTTAGTATTTTTGATTTTACAACAAACTAAAATACT
>JANTGO010000100.1 GCA_024763015.1 Flavobacteriaceae bacterium | reverse complement strand
GTGAATTGGTGGGACACGGTTTGGGCAAAAAAATGCACGAAGACCCACAAGTCCCCAATTATGGACGTCCGGGACGGGGTAAAAAATTAAAAGACGGGATGGTTTTTGCCATCGAGCCGATGATTAATATGGGCACGCACCGCATCACGCAACTCTCTGACGGATGGACTATTTTAACGGCTGATCGCAGACCTTCGGCACATTTTGAACACGATATTGCTTTGATAAACGGCAAGCCGGAACTCTTGTCAACTTTTCAATATGTGTATGATGCACTGGGTATAGAAACCGATGAGGAGCAAGCTTTTCACAATGTCTTTTAGCTGTAAATTTGTTTAAAACAATCTTAAATAGCATTCCGCGTCCTTGGTTGATTAGAGCCGGTAAGTTGGCACGTCCCGTTATAGACCTGTACTATCGCGGTAATGGTTTTGTCGATCCGATAAACGGCAAGTCTTATCGCAAATTTTTGCCTTACGGTTATGTTAATATTCGCAAGAACGCCTTGTCTCCGGGAACTTTGTCTTTAGAACGACATCGGTTGCTTTGGCTGTATTTGCAACAAGAAACCGATTTTTTTAAATTAAATATCAAGTTGCTTCATATCGCACCCGAACAAGCATTTTACAAGCGATTCAAAAAGATGAAAAACATTGAATACATTACGGCGGATTTATATTCTCCACTAGCAGATGTCAAGGCGGATATCACCGATTTACCATTCGCCGCCAATACATTTGATGTAATTTTTTGCAACCACGTGTTAGAACATATTCACGACGATAACAAAGCGATGACAGAATTATACCGCGTGTTAAAACCCGGTGGATGGGGTATTTTACAGATTCCTTTGGATCGGCAAAGAGCGACGACTTTTGCCGATGATAGTATTACAGACCCATCGGAACGCACCAAAATTTTTGGGCAATACGATCATGTTAGAATTTATGGAATGGATTATTTTGATAAACTCTCAGCGGTTGGTTTTAAGACGGAAGCTATTGATTTTACAAGGAATATGTCTTTAGAAGAAATTAAGAAATACGGACTTGCAGTAGGTGAGTTACTGCCGGTTGTTTATAAATAAATACGATGAAAAATATACAAAAAGGAAATATCATGCGTATGCTCATTTGGCTGTTGATGCTGGTGGGCGGGGCTATTCTTAGTATTCATTATGATAAGATTTATTTTTTCGATTGGTTTAACAACGTAAAATTTCATGTAGCCACGATGATACCGGGTTATTTTTTGCTCAAGTTTGTGCTCAAAATTGCCAGAAATACGGGAAGATTTTTAGCAAAATCGGGTAGAGAAGGCGACTTGCCGCGTTTGGAAACCAACAAATTGGTAAGCGATGGTATGTATGCCTGTATGCGACATCCTATGCACTTTGGATTGCTGTTTTTTCCCTTGGCATTCGCTTTATTGCTGGGCAGTCCTGTTTTTATTATGTTTTTGGCGCCTTTAGAAATGATTTTTATCTTACTAATGATCAAATGGGTCGAAGAGCCACAAGCTTACAAAAAATTTGGGCAAGCTTATCTGGATTACAAGAAAAAAGTTCCTTTCTTAAGTTTTAAATCTTCTTGTATTAGACAGTTATTGAATCCCGAAGAATCTTCTAAATAATTGTACTTAACATATATTTAGCAAAATTTTAATAGCTACAATCGGTATAAAATTTATACCTTTGTACTATACATTATATAATACTAAACTGTTATCAAGATGGTAATTTAGAAAATGAATTATTTTTTCTTTGATTGATGATAAAAATTCTTGCATAGCCGTAGCTACGGAATAATTTTTTGAAGAAAAGCAAGGAAAAAAGAAACGTTTTATTTTCATCATCTTGGTTGCAGTTTAGTATGAGTATATATTGTTTTGAGATATAGACTTTCAAACTTTAAAAGGCGATGACTGCTTATATATGTTTGATAAACAATAAATTATAAAACACACATCATGAAAAATAGATTTTTCCTACTATTAGTTTTGAGTTTTAGTATTTCTTTTGCCCAAAAAGAAAAGCCCAATTCACATAAAGGGCATTACAACCAGAGTAAGTTTAGACAGATTACAGACTTGTTGCCAACACCCAACACATATAGGACGGCTGCCGGTGCGCCCGGTCGAGATTATTTTCAAAACAAAGCCAATTACGATATGCATATCGAGTTGATCGACGATGCAAAACAACCGAAACTGAAAGGGTATGAAACGATTACCTACTTCAACAATTCACCGGACAATTTAGAATATCTTTGGGTACAACTAGACCAAAACAAAAGGGCACCCAATTCATATACGGATCAAATAAAGGATGATGGAGAAAATATGATGTTGCGTCCCGGAAAATTTATTTCGCAATATTCAAATGAGGGTTTTAAGGGTGGTTATCATATAGATTATGTCCAAACGACAGGCGGCACCGATTTGCCGTACACCATTAATCACACTATGATGCGGATCGATTTGCCTACGCCCTTAGCGCCAGGAAAAAACTTTTCATTTAACATAAAATGGTGGTATAATATTAATGATTTTGTAGCAGACTGGGGACGTTCAGGTTATGAACACTTCAAGGAAGATGGAAATAATTTGTACATCATCGCGCAATTTTATCCGCGTATGGCTGTGTATGACGATGTCAATGGATGGCAAAATTTGCAATTTATTCAAACAGGAGAATTTACCTTGCCTTTTGGAGATTTTAAAGTGGACATTACTGCCCCTGCCGATCATATTTTAGATGGAACCGGAAAACTCATAAACCGGAAAGGTGTCTTAACTAAAAAACAATACGAAAGATATTTAAAAGCTCTAAAAACCTTTGACAAACCGGTCATGATTGTGACGGCTGATGAAGCAAAAAAACATGAAAAATCAAGAAGTAAAAACAAGAAAACTTGGAAATTTTTTGCCAAAAATGTTCGTGATTTTGCTTTTGCGTCTTCCAGAAAATTTATGTACGATATGATGGCGGTACAATTGGACAGCAAAAAAGCACTTGCTGTTTCTATGTATCCAAAAGAAGCCAAAAAGCTCTGGCAAAAATATTCGACAAGAACCGTAGCACATACCTTAAAAAGTTACTCAAAACGATTGTTTGATTATCCTTATCACAAGGCGATTTCGGTCAATGCTTTTCGTCAGGGAATGGAATATCCTATGATTTGTTGGAATTATGGTCGCCCCGGAAAAGATGGAAAAGTATCTGATAGATTGCGCAACGGAATGATAAAAGTGATCACCCACGAAGTAGGACACAATTGGTTCCCGATGGTTGTAAACTCCGATGAAAGACAATGGATGTGGATGGACGAAGGGCTAAACACCTTTACCGAATTGTTAGCCGAACAAGAATTTGAAAAAGAATTGGGTTTTCCTTTACATTCCAGAGGTTTGCCCAAGCAAATCGTTCCTTTTATCAAAGGTGACCAAAGCAAAATGTTGCCGATTATGTCAAATTCTGATAATATGTATAACCGCAGTATGACGGCGTATAGCAAACCTGCTGCCGGATTGTATCTACTGCGCGAAGTGGTGATGGGACACAAATTGTTTGACCACGCTTTTAAAACCTATGCCAATCGTTGGAAATTTAAACATCCCGAACCGGCAGACTTTTTTAGAACGATGGAAGACGATTCTGCTGTTGATTTGGATTGGTTCTGGAATGCTTGGTTTTTTACCACCGAAGTAAACGATATGGCAATTGCCAAAGTCGAAAAGTTTTATGTAACCGACAAACCTACGCAAAGAATTAAGCGAATGGCTAGAATGTACGGAATGAAAGTAGAAGATTTTCCGCCTTATGTTTCTTTGGTAACCGAAGACAGCAAAGATTTTACCAAGGATATGAAGAGCAAAAAATCTTTTATCGAAAGATCGAGTAGTATGAAAAACTTTTTAGCAGAAAATTTCACAAAAGAAGAAATTAGAGATATTAAAACGCCAAAATATTTTTATAGAATTGTTTTCGAACAAAAGGGAGAAATGCCGATGCCTATCGTTTTAAAAATTATGTACAAGGACGGCACGACGACACAAAAGATTTTCCCGGCAAAAGTTTGGAGATACAACAATAAAAAAGTCAGTAAGATGATTCCAAGCAATAAGGAAATTGTAAAAGTGATTTTAGATCCGGAAAATCTCACAGCTGATATTGACCAAACAAATAACGAATGGCCTAAGCAAAATGAAAAAACCGAATTTCAAAAGTTGAAGGAAAAAATTAAAAAATAACATAAAAGCAAAATTGTGTTTGAAGTAATTGTGACAGGAATGATACAAGTCGCAAATAAAATGTATATCTTTGCATAAAATAGTATAAAATGACCTTTTTATTTATCAGTTATAGCGAAATATTTGTCGTCATTTTTGTGATGCTCTTAATTTTTGGACCTGAAAAAATGCCCGAAATAGCCCGTAATTTAGGCAAAGGTATCCGACAACTTCGAGATGCCAGCAACGGTGTTAAAAATGAAATAATTAAAGAGACTCAAAAAGCCGGCATCGATGCCGAAGCCGTTGAAAAACTTAAAAAAGAACTTAAAAATACCAAGAAGGTGATGAATATTAAGGAAGAAATTACCAACACCATTAAACGTTCGTAATGGAACAATTGCTGCACTGGGACCAAGAAGCTTTCTTATATTTAAATCATTTGGGCAACCGTACTTTTGATGATTTTTGGCTTTTTATCACCAATCAAAGACATTGGATTTTTTTGTACTTGCTGGTAGTCATCGCATATTTTTATTTTTTGGGATGGAAAAAAGCTTTGGTTGCTACCGTTTTTGTAGTAGCAATTTTAGGTTTTTGTAACGAATCTACCGACTTTATCAAAAATGCCGTACATCGTTTGCGACCTTCAAGTGCATCCGAATTATCAGGCAATATTAGGGCACTATTGCATCCGCATAATTACAGTTTCATATCGGGACATGCTTCAAATTCAACACTATTTGTTTGGTTCAGTATCTTTTTATTGAAGAAATACAGCAAATGGATTTATATCTTGGTGCTTTGGTGGTTATTGTTTATGTACAGCAGAATCTACGTAGGCGTGCACTATCCGCTTGATATTATTTTTGGTATGATTTGGGGATTTATGATTTTTGTGCTTGCTAAAAAAATCTATATGAAATGGATTTTTAAAGATTAATTATATAATTTGGTTTTGATATAATTTTTCGTCAAAATGTATCAAAATAAAAAAAATAAAGTAACTTTGTAGCTCGAAAATTTATAAGGATGAAGATATCATATAATTGGATTAAACAATATATTGAAATTGATTGGGACGCTGTAAAAACGGGAGAACTTCTTACCGATTTGGGTCTCGAAGTTGAAGGGATTGAAACATTTGAAAGCCTAAAAGGCGGTTTAAAAGGGGTGGTAACAGGCAGAGTATTGGATGTTGCCAAGCATCCCAATGCAGATAAACTTTCTATTACCAAAGTAGATTTGGGCGATGGAAATCCTGTGCAAATAGTTTGTGGTGCGCCCAATGTTGCCGCAGGCCAAGTAGTGCCGGTCGCTACGGTTGGTACGATTTTATATGATAACGACAAAGAATTTAAGATAAAAAAAGGTAAAATCAGAGGCGAAGAAAGTCTTGGGATGATTTGTGCGGAAGACGAGTTGGGCCTAGGAGACAGCCATGAGGGTATTATGGTTTTTGAAGCGGATACACCTATAGGTAAACCCTTAAAAGATATTTTGGGTATTGAAACCGATGAGGTTTTTGAGATCGGTTTAACCCCCAACCGGGCGGATGCTATGAGCCATTTGGGAACGGCAAGAGATTTAAAAGTAGGGCTGGCACATTTGGGTATCGATGCCAAATATAACATGCCTTCAGTCTCGGCTTTTAGTATCGATATCAGACAACGTCCTATTCAAATAGAAATTGACGACCCCAAAAGATGTCCGAGATATGTGGGGATTACCATTAAAGGTGTAAAAGTAGCGCCTTCGCCACAATGGTTGCAAAATAGATTGCGTGCAATTGGCTTGTCCCCGATTAATAATATTGTTGATATTACCAATTATGTCATGCACGATGTTGGACAACCCCTTCATGCTTTTGACGAACAAAAAATTTATGGAAAAAAGATTATCGTAAAAACAGCAGAAAAAGGCGATAAACTGGTAACCTTAGATGGTGTTGAAAGAGTTTTAGATCCTGAAGACCTGATTATTTACAATGAAAAAGCACCAATGGTTATAGCCGGTGTGTTTGGCGGAATTGATTCGGGAATCACCGATGAAACAACCGATATTTTTCTTGAAAGTGCCTATTTTAATCCGGTGAGTGTAAGAAAAACAGCCAAAAGACATGGTTTGAATACCGATTCTTCTTTTAGATTTGAGCGCGGTATCGATCCGGATTTAACAAAATATGCTTTAAAAAGAGCGGTTGTCCTAATCAAGGAAATTGCAGGTGCTGAGGCAGTTACCGATATGATTGACGAGTATCCAAACCCCATTCAATCGCATCAAGTATCGATTACTTATGATTATATGAACACATTGATCGGTAATAAAATCGATAAAAATGTTATAAAAAATATTTTAGCTTCTCTGGAAATTAAAATTAATTCTGAAACAGAAAACGGTTTAAACCTAACCATCCCGGCTTATAGAGTTGATGTTACGCGTCCGGCGGATATAGTGGAAGAAATATTGCGCGTTTACGGTTATAACAATATTGATTTTTCTACTAAAGTTAATGCCAGTGTCGAAGCATCTGACCCATTTGATTCGTATAGATTAGAAAATATCGTAGCAGATCAATTGCGTGCCAATGGATTTGCAGAAATCATGTCCAATTCGCTTACAACGCCTAAATATATTGAACTATCAGGTGCTGTTAATGACAAATCTACCGTTAAAATTCTCAATCCTTTGAGTCAAGATTTATCGGTCTTGCGTCAGTCGATGTTGTTTAGTGGTTTGGAATCGGTGCTTTATAATGCCAATAGAAAAAAAACGGATTTAAAACTTTTTGAATTCGGAAAGGTTTATAATCAATACGGAGAAGGTAAATATGTCGAAAATAAGCATATGAGTATGTTCGTTACCGGTAACATTTTTAACGAAAATTGGATTACCAAAGCACAAAAAACCGATTATTTTTATCTAAAAGGAATGATAGAAGCGGTGCTACAGCGTTTTGGTATTAAAAATTATAACGTAAAACCTAGTGCCAATACCGATTTATCCGATGCCATACAAATCGAGGTGAATAAAAAGAAAATTGTGGACTTGGGTAAAGTGAGCAAAAAAATCTTAAAATCTTTCGGCTTGACGGCTGATGTATTTTTTGCCGATATTAATTGGGGCAATTTGCACGAGGCAGCTAGAAAAAATGCCGGTGTCAAATATACTGAGATTCCTAAATTTCCTAGTGTTAGAAGAGATTTGGCCTTGGAAGTTGACAAGCACATTAACTTCAAAGATCTTTATGATACTGCTTTTGATACCGAGCGAAAATTGTTGGTAGGTGTAGATTTATTCGATGTTTACGAAGGAGATAAAATGCCGGAAGGCAAAAAGTCTTATGCTTTGAGCTTTATACTTCAAGATAAGTTTAAAACCTTGAATGACAAACAAATAGATAAAACGATGAAGAAAATACTTCTAAATTTTGAGAAAAAATTTGAAGTAAAATTACGACGATAATTTGTTGTTGATTAAGCCGAAAAATATTTGCAGTGAATTCTAAGATTACCAATACAAACGAAGGATAATTTTTCTAAACACAAGCCTTTGCGGTTTGCCACGGCATACGAAGGTTTTACATTAGTCAGAATGCTACTATGATTTCGGGGCTTCGATACTATTTTACTTATTCTTCGTAAAATCACTCAGCCATCTACCATTCTGCTAAAAATTGCAAGACATAGTACACTGAGTGATTTAAATAATTGTATCGAAGTGCCAGATTTCAAAAAAATAAAGAATTTAATTAAATCAATAAAGGATTATTTTTCTAAACACAAGCCCTTGCGGTTAGCCCATGGCATACGAAGGTTTTACGTAAATTTAGAGTAGAGCGGACGTAAAAAACAATCTGCTGTTCGAGCATAAACGAATTTTGATAAGGAATTAAAATTTACAATTAATTGAAAATAAAGTTGATAGCAGAAGCGTAGTGCGAGTTCAGATTGTTTAGGGAGCGAAACGTATAAATTAGTAAAAGTTTCGTAAGCCTAGACTTTTTTGTTACTTT
>JANTGO010000099.1 GCA_024763015.1 Flavobacteriaceae bacterium | reverse complement strand
CAAATAATAGTTTTTTAATATTTTTTTTCAACGGCATCGCTAAGACGATGCCGTTTTTATTTTTTAAAAAGCATTTTGATGTAAACTACTAGTTTAAAGATATTTTTAATACTTTTGTAAAAAGCCATAAGAGAAACTTTTTTAGTTTTTTGCATAAAAATATTGCTTCTAAATACAAATATTACTGGATATATCCATTAACAGATTCAATAGAGACAATCCAGTTTATATGTATTCCAATAAAAAAATAAAATTATAAACAAATGAAATACAACAAGATAAAAGTAGGCATAAGTGTAGGAGATTTAAACGGAATTGGTGCAGAAATCATCCTTAAAACCTTTCAAAATAAAATGATTTTTGATTTGTGTACACCTATCATTTTTGCTTCGACCAAAGCGATGTCTTACGAACGCAAATTGTTAAATTTAGACAGTAACATACACGGCATTACCCAAACAGAGCAAGCCCTTTCCAACAAATTAAATGTACTAAACCTATGGAAAGATCCGGTTCCGGTCGAATTGGGAAAACCGGATAAAGAAATTGGAAAATATGCCGTTGATTCCTTTGTAAAATCCGTTGAAGCCCTAAAGGAAGGAAAAATTGACGTATTGGTTACAGCACCATTTAACAAAGAAACCATACAATCGGACCAATTTGAATTTCCGGGACACACCGATTATTTGACACAAGAATTAGAAGGAAATGCCCTTATGTTTTTGGTAGCCGACACCTTGCGAGTAGGTTTGGTAACCGATCATGTTCCCATAAAATATGTTGCTTCGCAAATTACCAAACAAAAAATTACGAGCAAACTAAACATTATGTTGCAAAGTTTGATTGAAGACTTCGGTGTTCAAAAACCCAAAATAGCTGTTTTAGGACTTAATCCGCATTGTGGTGACGGTGGCATCATCGGCAAAGAAGAAGATGAAATTATTCGTCCGGCTATCAAACAAATGCAAGATAAAGGACACCTGATCTACGGTCCTTATGCCGCTGACAGTTTTTTTGGATCGGACACCTACAAAAAATTTGATGCCGTATTGGCTATGTATCACGACCAAGGCCTAATTCCTTTTAAAACTTTAAGTTTTGGAAAAGGGGTTAATTTCACAACCGGATTAGACAAGATTCGGACATCGCCCGATCATGGAACCGCCTACGATATCGCCGGAAAAAACAAAGCGAATGCCTCCTCGTTTAGAGAAGCCATTTACTTGGCAATCGATGTCTTTAAAAAACGTAAAGAGTTCAAGGAGTTAAGCCAAAATGTCTTAAAGAAAGCAAATATCAAAGAAAAAAAATAGATATTACTTTTTTAAAAGTACCTGGTGATAATACTTCAATAATTTTTGCACATCTTCCGGTTTTTTTAATCTAAGATGTTCGGATTTTATATATTTTTTCAACTGGTTTTCGTGTGCCTTATCATTGATAGATTTCAATATTTTTGACTTTTTAAGACTTGTTTCAACAAATTCACCCTGTTGATTTTTAAAATAATAAGTATCCGTTTTTACATATTTATAATCATCGTTGACCTCAGAAATATATGTAACTTTTGTAGGCGTTTTTTTAGCTTCTTTAGTATGCTTGACAACAAAATAAGCTTTACCTGCATTTTGAGAAAAATATTCAAAAAATTGCCAATGCGGATCGTTTTTAAAATGATTTGAGGGTATGTTGATAAAATGTCTGTTTCCATCGGTAAATAACACGCTTACAATAGCGCTATTTTGGAATTTGACCAAAGGCAATTCAGGATTGATATTGTTTCCAAATTCTTTTACCAATTCCGGATTTACTTCCACAATAAAATTATCATTAGTAGCGTCGTAATTTATGAATGGTAATGTATAATGCTTGCCGTCAATAAATTGTATGGAAGCTTCTTGCCATTTTGAAAAAAGCATCGGTGAACCCTTATGATTTTTAATTTTTATCTTATGATTCAGAAACTCAACATTTTCCAAATTGGTTGTTTGTGCCAAGTCCACTATCATCATATAATCTTTGGTCAGCACGGTACTGCTTTGCGCTTGAAGTCTTGGGATGCTTAAAAATAAAAAGGATAGAAGTAAAATCGTTGTAAATTGTTTCATAGTGTAAATTTAAAATAAATCAAGGTTTGCTATTTACCTTTGAATGTATAAATCAAGAATGATACCAAAAAAGACTTCAAAAAGTCTTGTAATCATTCAAAATATTTTCTTCAAATATATTAAAAAAAAATAACCTGTTTCTTTGTATAAAAATTAAGTGCACAAAAAAATCAAATTTTATTTCGTAAATTATAATATTATTTCTAAATTTGCAGGCTGAAAATCATGAAGATGAACTATTTGAAATTGTATGATATCAAATTCACCGGTCTTAAAAATGGAAACCACACATTTACATTTCATATAGACCAAGAATTTTTTAAGCAGTTCGATTTCGAAGAGTATGACGATAGTGATATTGACATAGTATTAGAATTGACAAAGCGTGATAATTTGCTTGAAATATCAATATTATCAGAAGGTTACGTAAATGTTCCTTGTGATATTAGTGGTAAAAATTTCGATCAATCCATCAAAGGAAACTTATCCTTTGTCGTTAAATTTGGCGACGAATATAATGATGACAGAGAAGATTTATTGATCATTCCTTATCATTCTTTTAAGCTAAATGTGGCACAACAAATATACGAATCCGTATTATTAAGCGTGCCGGCAAAAAGAGTGCATCCGGATATAATTTCCGGAAAAATGCATGCCGAAGCAGAAAAATACATTGTCAATTATGATGATAACGTAATAGAACAAGAAGATAAAGAACAAGAAATTGACCCAAGATGGTCGGTTTTAAAAAAAATATTAACAGAAAAAAACAATAAAGATGGCGCATCCTAAGAGAAAAATATCTAAACAAAGAGGAAGAAAAAGAAGAACACATTACAATGTTGATATGCCTCAAATTGCTATCGATCCTACAACAGGTGAAGCGCATTTGTATCACAGAGCGCATTGGCATGAAGGTAAACTTTACTATAAAGGAAAAGTAGTAATCGATCCTCAACAAGACGAAGCTTAGTATTTCTAAGAAAAACTGTTAAAAACTCCATTTTTTGATGAAAAATGGAGTTTTTTCTATTTTTTTGAACTAAAATAACTGTTTTTCTATATTTTTTTGCTATTTTGCCTCACTAAAATCAAATAAACAAATCAAAAAATACAATTATGGAAATTAAAGAAGTACAAAATTTAATCAAATTCGTAGCCAAATCAGGCGTTAGCGAAGTTAAGATTGAGAATAAAGACTTTAAACTGACAATAAAAAACAAACCGGAATACGTTACCTCAGCTGCCCCGGTGACGACACAAGTAGCTATGGCCCCTCAAATGCAAATGCAAGCACCGGTAGCGGCAGCTCCCGTACAAACTCCTGCTGCAGAAGCCGACAACCAAGCTGATGATTCCAAGTATATTACTATAAAAGCCCCAATTATTGGTACTTTTTACAGAAAGCCTTCTCCTGACAAACCATCTTATGTAGAAGTTGGCAGCAGCGTAAATGAAGGAGACGTCGTGTGTATTATCGAAGCAATGAAATTATTTAATGAAATAGAATCCGAAGTTTCAGGAAAAATAGTCAAAATCTTAGTAGATGATGCTACACCTGTAGAATTTGACCAACCATTATTCTTGGTAGAGCCGTTTTAGTCATTAAAAAATTTATGATGTTTAAGAAATTATTAATCGCTAATAGAGGCGAAATCGCTTTGCGTATTATTCGTACCTGTAAAGAAATGGGTGTAAAAACCGTAGCCGTTTACTCGACTGCCGATGAAGATAGTTTACATGTTCGTTTTGCAGATGAGGCCGTAAAAATAGGACCGGCACCCAGCAATGAATCGTATTTGAATATCCCAGCCATTATTGCGGCTGCCGAAATCACAAATGCCGATGCCATCCATCCCGGATATGGCTTCCTAGCAGAAAATGCAAAATTTGCCAAATTGTGTGAGGAACATAATTTAAAATTTATTGGTCCTACACCGGAAATGATCAATCAAATGGGTGACAAGGCAACCGCGAGAGAAACGATGATCAAATCAGGTGTGCCAACCGTGCCGGGTTCAAAAGGTTTGCTAAAAGATTTTGAAGAAGCCAAAAAAGTGGCTAAAAAAATTGGTTATCCCGTTATGCTAAAAGCAACAGCAGGCGGTGGTGGTAAAGGTATGCGCGATGTTTGGAAAGAAGAAGACTTGCAAAAAGCTTGGGACGACGCCCGTCAAGAAGCCAAAGCAGGTTTCGGGAATGATGCCATGTATCTGGAAAAACTAATTGAAGAACCACGTCATATAGAAATACAAATTATTGGTGACCAATACGGCAAAGCAGCGCATTTGTCAGAAAGAGATTGCTCTATTCAACGCCGTCATCAAAAACTGATTGAGGAAACCCCTTCTCCTTTTATGACACCCGAATTGCGTGAAAAAATGGGAGAAGCGGCTGTAAAAGCTGCCGAAAGTATTGCTTATGAAGGCGTAGGAACCGTTGAATTTTTGGTCGATAAGCACCGCAATTTTTATTTCATGGAAATGAATACGCGTATTCAAGTAGAACATCCCATTACCGAACAAGTAATAGATTATGATTTGATTCGCGAACAAATAAAAGTAGCTGCCGGCATACCTATTTTAGGTATCAATTATGTGCCAAAACTGCACGCAATTGAATGTCGTATCAATGCAGAAGACCCTTACAACGATTTTAGACCCTCACCGGGCGTTATCAAAACTTTTCATGCACCGGGCGGACACGGTATTCGACTGGATACACACGCTTATCAAGGTTATGTAATTCCACCTTATTATGATTCTATGATTGCCAAACTCATTACAACGGCTCAAACCCGTGAAGAAGCCATTGAAAAAATGAAACGCGCATTAGACGAATTTGTAATCGAAGGGGTAAAAACAACCATTCCCTTTCATAGACAGTTGATGGACAATCCCGATTTTATTGAAGGAAATTACACCACCAAATTTATGGAAGATTTTGAATTTGATGAAAGTTACAAAAAAGAATATGAACGAAATGTAGAATAAAAAAATTGTCCGCCTTTGGCGGACATTTTTTTATCTATTTATATCAAATTGCGTAAAATCTTTACAAGAATCATCCTCATCTAAAATTACTTGCGAAACTTTTGACAAAGGCGAACCTTGGTACAGCCAGTCTATGAAGCTTTGCAATTCTTTAGCATCATTGCTTTCCACCTCGATATACACGCTTCCATCGGGTTGATTTTCGACAGTACCTAGCAAGCCGAGTTCATCGGCTTTGTCTTTGGTATATTTGCGAAACCAAACGCCTTGTACCTTACCTGTTACTTTTATATTGTAATGAACACACATATTTTTTTTGTTCAAAAATAAATAATAAAAGTATTCATAGCAATTATTCCGAAAGCCAATTTTTAAAATCTTTTACCCTTTCTCTCGCAACGATTATGACATCGTTTTTATGTTTTTTTAATACAATTTTTATTCGGGAATTGCTATAGTTAATCATTTCATCAATTGCTTGAAAATTAATGATATACTTGCGATTAATTCTAAAAAAAAGCTTCGGATTAACTTGAAGGGTTATGGCTTCCAAACTGTCTTCATAAATAAAGCTTTCACCCGAGTTCGTTACCAAATAAGTGGTCTTATCCCGACTGACAAAATAAGCAATATCCTCATCCGGAATGCTTTTTATATGTTGTCCGTAAGTAACTGTAAAACGTTGTTTGTAGGTGTTATCTTGATTTATGCTCTTAATAAGATTTTGAATATCAATATTTTGCAATTTGTTTTGGTGAAATTTCTTTAACGCAAATCGCAACTCATCTTGCTTAATGGGTTTAAGAAGGTAATCAATGCTATTATGCTTAAAAGCTTTGATGGCATATTGGTCATAAGCTGTTGTAAAAATAATGGGCGTGTTGATGGTGATTTGTCCAAAAATATCAAATGACAAACCATCCGTCAGTTGGATATCGGCAAAGATTAAATCAGGCGCAGGATTTTGAGCAAACCATTGCAAGCTGTCGCGAACGGAATGCAACAAAACGTCCGTTGTAATACCTTCTTTTTGAAGGATCCGTTGCAGGCGGCGGGCGGCTGGCTTTTCATCTTCTATAATTACGACGCGACTCATTCAAATCATTTTAACAAAAATACGTTTTTTTATCATCCAATTCTAAAAATTAAAAATTGGAAAAAGTTTGGGCGTATGCCGACTGTATGCTTCATAAGCTTGTCCAAATGCTTGTCTTAATACTTGCTCTTCCACATAAATACGATAGTAAATAGCAATACTAAAAGCAACAACCAACACAGCAAGTGACCACCAACTGGCCATAGCCCATCCCAATCCGAAAGCAAACAACCATAAACCCAAATATGCCGGATGACGTACTAGTCGGTACAAACCATCTGTAACCAATTCGTGCTTATCAACAATGCTGATATTTACCGTGAATTTATCTTTCAATTGCTTGATTGCCAACCATCTAATAACTATACCTGTAAGCGCTATGATAATCCCAAAGAAACGAAATATCTGTGCTGTAAGCAACAATTTTTCATAATCGGCTAACATAAAAGCTCCTGTGATACTTGTCGGAATTAGCAACCAAAACAAAAGTAAAGATTGACGGTCTTTTGGTGCTTTTTGATCTGCGTTAAAATGCTTTTTTCTAAAAAGAATGATGAGTTCTGTAAACAAAAAAAAGGCTGCAAGAATATATAGGATTAGAATGTTCATAATAATTTATAATATAGGGATTTGAACTTCAAAACTTTCTTTATCATCTTTAATATCAACCGGTTTTTGGCTTAATAGTTTGTATCGCTTAACAATGTTTTGCAAACCAATTCCTTGATGATTTTTGCTTGATTTTGCATTTTTGTTATTTAAAACACTCAAATAGCCATCTGTAATTTTTAAATTGATTTTCAGAGGATTATCTCTTGTAATGCTGTTGTGTTTTACCGTATTCTCCAAAAGCATTTGCAAACTAAGCGGTGGGATTTTCATATTTTCAGGCACGTTTTCAGGCAATGTATAATGCAAATCATCTTCATAACGCATTTTAAGCAAAGTCAAATATTGTTTGGCAAATGTCAATTCTTCTTGCAAAGGTACCAATTCTTTGTCTTTTTGTGCCAATACATATTTATAAATATCTGATAAAGCCATTGTAAATTCTTCTGCCTTGTTGGCATTTTCACCGATTAAAGCCGTCAGGACATTCAAATTATTAAACAAAAAATGCGGGTCGAGTTGGTTTTTTAGACTTTCAAATTTGGCTCTTTCGTTTTGGGTTTTAAGCTGTTCGGCTTTGAGCTTTTCTTCGCGTATAGCTTTAAAAAAATAACCTATGATGATAAATAAGGCAATCACTAATGAAAACAGGATAACTAAGGTATATTCCAATGCATTAATCTGCTTGATAAAAGTATTGAAATCTTGTCTGCCTATAATAACTCTAAAAAATAAGTTTAAGCAAAAATAAGTTAAGGCGTTGACTGGTATCACGCCCAAAATGCTGATAATCAATGTTTTTTCAGGTTTTCTGTCCCAGCTTAAAAATCGCCCGACAGCAGCAAAATACAACCAGTTAACTAGGTAAAAACCGGCAGAATAGATAAAATAATAGGATATGTTTTGGATTGATGAAGACCAGCCACCCAAAAGTAAATTGATTAAAAATACCAATGCGGATGTGATAATAACGACGGTAACAAGTTTTTTAAGTTTCATAATTTATAAGTTTCTAAAGTTACTAAAATAATTCGATTGAAATGCTATGGTTGCCTTCTAAAATAAATTTGGCATCATTCCAAGATGGTGGTCCCATACGTGAAATGTTATTGGACAAGCCCCAAGGTTCATCCGGCATAAAATTATTGAAATCCATTTTTTTATTAGCATTTAAGTCTTGAAAACACAAAATGGCATAAGTGCCTTTGGGCAATTGGTTAAACGAAAGACTTATGTTATTCTTATCAACCGGCATGTGTCGTGTCTCAATTGGTTTTTTGTTATTAAAACCATTTTCATTACTATACAAAGCAATGTATAAAGTGCCGGAATGATTTTCAATATTACTGACTTTAACAACAAGTTGCACTAGATTATGAACCGGTTTCTTTTCTTGCGCATTAAGTTGGAACAAACTCGTTAAAATGATTAAGTTTAAAATAATTGTTTTCATATTTATATTTTTTATGATTTTTATAGCACAAATATCCTGTCATATTGTTGTCCGTCAAAAAAAATATAACCGAATTGTCGTTTTTAACAGATGAATTGTGAAAAAAATTCAATGTTAAAATATATTATATTTATGATAATAATCAGTTTTATCTTGTTTTTTTAAAA
>JANTGO010000098.1 GCA_024763015.1 Flavobacteriaceae bacterium | reverse complement strand
CATTGGGATTGGGGCAAAAGCAAAAGCTAATTTTATTAGAAAAAAATAAATGGCAAGCGCTAATCATTAAAGAACACGAAGACAGTATTAAATTAAAAGATTCTTTGACAAAAAAAATGGAAGATTTGCTTGCGAAGAATTCTGAAGAGATTTCTGTTTTGCTGGCAGAAAAAGAGTCGGAAAAGCGAAAAAAAATGGCGCTTACATATTCCAAACAGATATTGCAGCTCCGAATGCAAGCGGTACAAGCACAGATGAACCCACATTTTTTGTTTAATTCTCTAAATTCTTTAAAGATTTTTATCATCAAAAACAAACAAAAAGAAGCCGTTTTTTATCTAACAAAATTTGCAAAATATCTTAGAATGGTGCTCGATTATTCTAAATTGAAAGAAATCAATTTGTCGGAAGAAATTGCTTTGATGAAATTGTATTTGCAAGTAGAAAACTTGCGTTTTAACGATGATGTTATTTTTGATGTTCAAATTGGAGATGATATAGATACAAACACTATAAAAGTGCCACCGCTCATTTTTCAGGCATATATAGAAAATGCTATTTGGCACGGATTGGCTTTAAAGAAAGGCAAAAAAGTTATAACGCTAAAAGTGGATAAAGCGTTTCCATATACCAGAATAGAAATTACAGATAATGGTATTGGTAGGGCAAAGGCAATGGAAATCAGGAAGAAGAAGAATGTAAACTTACAAAGAACTTCTCTTGGTTTAAAATTGACAGAAGAACGTTTGGAAATGTACACACAGGCATTGAAAAATAAGTATAAAATTGAATTTGTAGATTTATATGATGCGCACAAGCAAGCGCTTGGTACTAAAATTATTATACACATTCCTATTGCGTAATTTGTATAATCATAAACTTTGATTAGACAAATATTAATTCTTAGATTTTTTTTGAAATAAAAAAGCTTGCCCAATTATGAGCAAGCTTAAAAGAGTATTTTTTATAATTATTCTTCAGGAGGCGGCGGTGGCGTTCCGGGCATAGGTCGTCTTGACATTCTACCACGGGCTTTGCTTTTTCTGTTCTTAAATCGTTTCATAAGCTCCCGGTTAAATTGTCTTTCCAACTTAAAGTATTTGATGACTTTAATCGGTGGCAATATTTTGAGCAAATCTTCTTGAAAATTTCTGTTAATGTCGCACTTTTCTTGATCCAGAGCTATTTTTTTTCTGATAAGGGCTGTTTGTTCCCGCTCGGAAAGATCATTTGCTTTTCCTTTGGCTACTTTGTCCATTATTTCATTTTTAAACACTTTTCTGGAAGCCATCTTTTCGCTTTCATATTTGCGATATGCTTTTTCAAAATCCACACTTTCTTTGGATGTAAGCATAAGATTCTCTTTGAAGTAAGCCAATTTTCGTTCTAGAATTTTTTTTCCAAAAACTGCTTTTCTTCCGTTTCTTCCTTCCTTAGGAGATTGTGCGTTGATGCTGCTACCCAGTAGCAAGATCATGGCTGTGATTAGATAATATGTTTTTTTCATCTTTTGTTTTTAAATTGTTAATATATATAATTTTTTTGCGCAATATTATTTATGGTTCTATATAGCTTTCTATATCTGTGTCATCGATTATGTATTCTACAATATCATCATCTGATATACCGTCTAATAAATCTGATGAGCTAGTGGTTTGATGTTGATTATTAATGGTATCTAAAGGCTGGTTGCTACTTCTTTTTGCCATGTTCGTGTATTGTATAAAGCTAAAACTAACAAGAACTAAGATGCTGGCGGCAACCATCATTTTGCTGATGTATTTTTTGATGGGGACAATTTTTGCTGATTCTTCCTTGCGGAGATTGTCCTTTACAAGTTGCTCAAAATAGTTTTCCGGAACTTTATAGCTTTCTTTTAAATCGGCCAGTTTTTTTTCTATGTTATTTTGTGTTTTCATTTGTTTAGCTTTAATGACTTTGTCTCATTACAATTATAAGATATGTTTCATTATAAAAGGTTTAATTCGATTTTTATTTTTTTTACCGCCAAATGATATGAGGCTTTTAACCCACCGACAGAAGTGCCCAAGACTTGCGAAATTTCTTCGTATTTCATTTCGTTAAAATATTTAAGTCTGAAAATCTCTTGTTGTTTGGGAGGCAATTTTATGATGGCTTTTTCCAATTCTTGCATCATTTCATTTCCATCATAATAGGTGTCAGAAGCAAGATTTTCAAGGGCGGTTTCCTGAATATTTTGGTGATTGTATTTACGTTGTTTGCTTTTTAAATAACTCAATGCTTCATTTGTAGCAATGCGATACATCCAAGAGAATAATTTGCTTTCAAATCTGAATTTAGGTAGATTCTGAAAGATTTTGATAAATGTATTTTGCAAAACATCATCGGTGTCTTCATGAGATTTTACAATCGGACGAATCACCCAGTACAAATCTTGACTATAGTACGCTACTATTTGATTAAATTGTTGCGTGGTATTTAGTTTTTTAAAACTATCGATATCAATCTTTTCTTTCAATTCTCATGCTTTTTGTTATTAGACGTTTTGTAGTAAAAAAGGTTTAAGGTATTTGTAAAGAAACATGGATAATTTTCAATAAAAAAATTATTATCTTTGCAAGATAACTAAAAAAATGAAATCAAAATGACTCAAAACATTATTTATGCAGTCTTAGCGATTGGTATTATCGCTTTATTATTCACCTATTGGCGCTCTGTTTGGGTAGCCAAACAAGAGGTGGGAACAGATAGAATGGCAGGGATTGCCAAGCACATTCGAAATGGTGCTATGGCTTTCTTAAAAGCCGAGTATAAAGTATTGTCTATTTTTGTAGTAGCGGTATTTTTTTTACTTTCCTTAACAGCAAATTCTGAAACATCTTCTTGGTTGGTAGGTGTTTCTTTTATTTTAGGTGCATTTAGTTCGGCTCTAGCCGGATTTATAGGCATGCGTGTGGCTACCAATGCTAATGTAAGAACCACAAATGCAGCCCGTACCAGTTTGGGTAAAGCCCTTGAAGTGGCTTTTACCGGTGGTAGTGTTATGGGTATGGCAGTTGTCGGATTGGGTGTTGTTGGTTTAAGTGCGTTGTTTATCATCTATTCCGGTATGGGATGGGATGTTAACAAGGTCATTACTGTCATCACAGGTTTTTCTTTTGGTGCATCCTCTATCGCTTTATTTGCACGTGTAGGTGGCGGTATTTATACCAAAGCGGCTGATGTTGGTGCCGATTTAGTAGGAAAAGTAGAAGCAGGTATTCCTGAAGATCATCCTTTAAACCCTGCTACTATTGCAGACAATGTTGGTGACAACGTAGGTGATGTAGCCGGTATGGGAGCTGATCTTTTTGAATCTTATGTTGGCTCTATCGTGAGTTCTATGGTCTTGGGTGCTTTGTTTATTGGTACAGCCGGTTTTACCGGAGACACTAAGCTCAATGCCGTATTATTGCCTTTAATATTGGCAGCTACCGGAATTGTTACTTCTATTATAGGTTCTTTCTTTGTCAAAGTAAAAGATGGTGGAAGCCCTCACAAAGCCTTAAATACTGGCGAATTGCTTGCAGCGTTTTTAATGATTGTAGCGACTTATTTTATCGTGAACGAATTTTTGCCTGCATCTTGGACCTTGGCAGGTACAAATTACACTTCTTTAGGCGTTTTTTGGGCTATCCTTTTTGGATTGGGTTCCGGACTCGCTATTGGAATGATTACAGAATATTATACAGGAACAGGTAAAAAACCCGTATTAAAAATCGTAAGACAATCTACTACGGGACCTGCCACTAATATTATATCCGGGATAGCGGTAGGAATGCAATCTACATTATTCCCTATTATTTTCTTGGTGATTGCTATTATTGGTGCTTATCATTTTGCCGGTTTATACGGTATTGCTATTGCAGCTATTGGTATGTTATCAAATCTAGGTATTCAGTTAGCAGTTGATGCTTACGGTCCTATTGCTGACAATGCCGGTGGTATTGCCGAAATGGCAAATCTTCCCCACGATGTACGAGAAAAAACCGATAAATTGGATGCTGTTGGTAATACTACGGCTGCTATCGGTAAAGGTTTTGCCATTGGTTCGGCTGCTTTAACGGCTTTAGCATTGTTTTCTGCTTTTATGAAAACAGCACATATCGATTCTATTAATATTGCCAATCCTATGGTTATGGGCGGTATGTTATTAGGCGGTATGTTACCTTTCTTATTTTCATCAATGGCAATGAATGCTGTTGGACGCGCAGCCGAAGATATGATTGATGAGGTACGTCGTCAGTTCCACAATATTCCAGAATTAAAAAATGCGCTAGCGGTTATGCGTAAAAATGATGGCGTAGACGAAGATAAATGGAGTAAAGAAGACAAAGATGTTTTTGACAAAGCAGATGGGAAAGCAGAATATGAAAAATGTGTGGCGATTTCAACACAAGCTTCTATTCGTCAAATGATTGTACCCGGTTTAATTGCCGTTTTGACTCCTGTAGTTATCGGTTTTGGACCACTATTATTTGGTGCTGAAGCAGGTGCAGGTGCCGAGATGTTAGGCGGATTATTAGCCGGTGTAACCGTAACCGGTGTAATGATGGCTATCTTTCAATCCAATGCCGGAGGCGCTTGGGATAACGCTAAAAAAATGGTTGAAGACGGGGTTGAAATCAAAGGAAAAAAATACGGAAAAGGTAGTGATGTGCATGCAGCAGCAGTTACCGGTGATACCGTAGGAGACCCCTTTAAAGACACTTCAGGTCCTTCTTTAAATATCTTGATTAAATTAATGTCCGTAGTAGCACTTATTTTAGCGCCGCTATTGGTTAAATAACATTAGATTAATATTTTTTATTAAGCGTTTTTACTTTTTGTGAAAACGCTTTTTTTATGGCTTAACTCCGAATGGTTTGAAAATTAGAATAATTTTTTTGTAAAAATTCCTGTTTTTTTACCATTCACGGTATCATTGTACAGACGCAATGCATTGCGTCTCTATAGGTACACATCACACCGAGTAATCATCATGCAGTATTTACTGAAAGCGCTATCTTAAATGATGATAATTTTAGAATAATGCTGGCAGTTTTTGAAATTTACTAGCAAATAAAACAAAAATCACCCCAAAGGGTGAGATAAAATCACCCTAAAAGGTGAGGTATTTTCAAGTATTATATCGGTATTTTTGTATAATTAAACAAAGTAAGCAAAAATCAGCCTTTTTTATTTTATTATTCTTAAATTGCTCAAAGTAGAATTGGCTCAAAAATATATACCGATGTTTAGACTTGTAATTTTTCTTTTATTAAGTTTTTGTTTTATTGAACAAAATTATGCCCAACCGGTTCAACAAATTAATAAAACAGATATAGACTTAACCAAAGACTTGGTAAAAAGTTATATGCTTTACTTCAAAGATTATGATCCTCTGGCACCCATAAGCCATAGAAAAGCCCGTTTTAATCATATAGTTGACCAAGAAAATCCGAACTTATCTAAATCTGACCGCGAACGCGCCTTCAAAATTGTAGATGCTTATATCCGTGCCGATAAAGGACTGCCTGTGGATTATAAAATATCTGATAAGGATAAAAAAAGCATGGAAGAATTGCTTGGAGATGCCCAACAAAAACAAGCGGATGGTATGAAAACGATGAAGGGCGAAGTTTACCGTATTAAAAACATGTCTTATAGCGAATACAAAAATTTTGTAAGCCAAAATGGGCAAATTCCTTACAAGGAAAGCGATATTCAAAAATCCTATAACAAATTGCACCAAAACGATGGCAAACAAGTCAAAGTAACGGCTGATAAACCGCAGCCGATGAATTATATTCAAGCCATAGATATACTCAGAAATCCCAAAAAACATAGCTATGACGAATTTAGTAAAGCCATGCGTTTTATAAAACCGGAAATATCTGATGAAGATATTAAGAAAGCTTGGGAAAAAAGATAATTATTAATCTAAAATAAATAAACATTATGAAAAAAAAACATGTATTAAGTTTATTAGCTATTTTTATAGCAAGTTTCACGTTTGCTCAAACGGGCTTTAACTACAAAGCACTCATTACCGATAGCGGTAATGCACTCGCCAACCAATCCGTAACGCTTAGGTTTACGGTATTAGAGAACGGCACAACAGCCGTATATCAAGAAACGCAAACTGCTACCACCGATGCCAATGGCATTGTCTCGGCAAATATAGGTGAAGGGACTGTGGTTTCCGGAGATTTTAATACCGTAAACTGGGCAAGCAGACAGAGTTTAAAGGTAGAGATTGATAGTGGTAGTGGTTACCAAGACTTTGGTACCAATCCATTGAAGTGGGTACCGACTGCCAAATATGCCAGTAAAGCCGGTAGCATAGATTTTAGCAATATCACCAATGTTCCGGCAGATTTATCCGACGGTGATGACGATACCCACCTAAGCGATGCACAAATAGCTGCAATGGGTTATATCAAAAATGCTGATGATGCTGATCACGATGCAAACAACGAATTGCAAACGATCAGTAAAATTGGTAACACAGTAACTTTATCTAACGGTGGTGGTAGTTTTACCGATGCAAATACCCACTTGACCGAAACCCAAGTAGATAACTACGTAGCCAATAATGGTTTTTTGACAGGTGAAGCGGATGGTAGTACGACCAACGAATTACAAGATTTGACATTAACAGGTACACAATTAGCCATTTCCAATGGCAACCATGTCAACTTTACCGGATGGGATACCAATGCTGCTGATGATTTTAGTGGTGATTATACAGATTTAGCCAACAAACCGGATCTTTTTCTTATTTTTGGGACGAACGACCTGGCTACATCGTATGGCGATAACATTAGACATGGCGGAAACGTGTTTATAGGTAGTCAATTTTCATCTATTGGAAGCAATAAATCATCATTGCTTATCAACCGTAGGATTAATGATGAAATTTCACATGGACTTGTTGCAGTGGTAGGCGGTTCAGGCACTCAAAGTCATTACGGCGGATATTTTAATCTAACAGATGCCGGTTCCGGTACGCAATATGGTGTGAAAAATGAAATAGCCAATACAGGAAATGGCACACATTATGGAAGTTATTCTAAGTTATATGGCGGTGGTTCCGGCGAGCATCATGGGGTATATAATTTTCTATTTGGTAACGGCACCGGCATACAATATGGTGTAAGTAATGATATTTCAAATTCTGGGGATGCTACTCATTATGGAAGTTATTCTAAGTTATATGGCGGTGGTTCAGGAGATCATTATGGAAGTTATTATTATTTATACGGTACTGGTTCAGGAGATCATTATGGAAGTTATTCTAAGTTATACAGTAGCGGTTCAGGCGTGCATTATGGGATGTATAATAGGCTTATAGGTGTTGGTTCCGGTACACAATTTGGTGTGAGAAATTGGATATCCAATACAGGGGATAGTCCGCATTACGGAAGTTATTCATCCTTAAGTGGCAGCGGTTCAGGAATACATCAAGGTACATATAATAGTCTTTCCGGTATTGGTACTGGAGACCAATTAGGTGTGAAAAATAATATATCTAATTCTGGGGATGCTACGCATTATGGCAACTATTCATCCTTAAGTGGTAGCGGTTCAGGACACCATTATGGTACATATAATAATCTTAGCGGCACCGGCACTGGTGAACAATATGGTGTGCAAAATAATATTGACAATTCAGGAGATGCCAACCATTATGGAAGTTATTCATCCTTAAGTGGCAGCGGTTCAGGAATACATTATGGTACATATAATAGGCTTTACGGCACTGGTACCGGCGGACAATTTGGTATAAAAAATTGGATAACCAGTACAGGGGATAACGTACATTATGGCATCTATTCAGAATTGAGTGGTAGCGGTTCAGGCGTGCATTATGGGATGTATAATAAGCTTATAGGTGTTGGTTCCGGTACACAATTTGGTGTGAGAAATTGGATATCCAATACAGGAGATGCACCACATTATGGTAATCATTCTTACTTAAATGGTAGCGGTTCAGGAAATAAATATGGCACTTATGCTTATATTAACCCAACTGCTGGCGGGACACACTATGCTATCTATGGTAGTGCTACAAAAACAGGCAGCTATGCCGGTTTTTTTGAAGGAGATGTACAAATGACTCAAAAGCTTAAAGCACCAGATTCAGGAGATGCCGACATGAAAGCTTATATTTATGGTAACATTACTTCCGCTGGTAATAAAAGAGCATCCGGTTCATCTGATGGCTATAATATCAGCAAAACAAGCACTGGTGTTTACGAAATTACTTTTGACACTGCTATGCCGGATACATTTGCTTACACGGCCATTGCTACTATTTCATATGGTACTGGTGTTGGATTTGTTAGAACCCGTCAATTTACCGCTACAAAAATGCAAATATTTACTTATGATACTAGTGGAAATCCTGCCGATAGATATTTTAGTTTTGTCGTATATAAAAAATAATAAATTCAATAAGTTTTGTAGTGTGTTTATGATAAAACACGCTACAAAACTTTAAAAAAATATTAGTTATGAAACCACCAAGTAAAATTTTCTTTACACACAAAGGTATGATTATGGTGGTTACATATGTTACCAATAAAAAAATATAAAATTATAAAC
>JANTGO010000097.1 GCA_024763015.1 Flavobacteriaceae bacterium | reverse complement strand
AATAGAGCCTGTTATTGGACATTTAAAAACAGATTTTAGGATGGGACAAAACTATCTTAGCGGCAAAAATTCATCACAAATCAATGCTTTTTTAGCCGCAACTGGTTGGAATTTAAAGAAAATGATGAAGAAGTTGAAACTTGAAATTGAAAAAATATTTTTCAATTTTATTTTACAGTTTTTTTACAGATATTTATCCCTTAAATATTAACTTTGTAAGGAACGACTAAATAAAAAAACAAGAATAGATATTTCAAAATTTAGAAAGGGAATTTATTTTGTAAAAACTTTTAATTCTAATAACAAAAATGGGTATATAAAAAAACTGGTTATTCAATAAACCTCACAAAATCCTAATCTAAAAATTTAATGAAAGCTACGGCATTTTTAGTTAAGTCCAATTAACTAAAAAAGCCGGATGCGTATTGTTGCATGTAGCATTTTTGCAAGCTTGTTTATTCCACTTTATGTTTTATATTATATTTGGCCTCTTTAAGCAAGTGATCGATGAATAATATACCGTTTAAGTGGTCTATTTCGTGCTGAAAAATAGCTGCCGTAAAAGCTTCTATCATTTCGCATTTATGCTCACCTGTAGGACGGTCATATTGAATAAAAACAGCATACGAACGGTCTTTGGTCGTTGCTCTAAAGTTGGGAATAGACAAGCAGCCTTCAGGCACATCTTGTTTTTTCTCTGTATATTTGGTAATCACCGGATTGTAATAAACCTCAAAAGGCACGCCTTTTTTGTCGAGCCGTTGCACCCAAATAATACGTTTTAAAATACCCACTTGTGGTGCTGCGATACCTACGCCTCTGGAAGCACTATCGCGTACGGTTGCCAACAAACGTTTGGTAAATATTTGCAATAACGTATCGTTCTTATCGACCTTAAAAAAAGCGCTTCGTTTACGCAATAAGGTAGAATCATCTTTATTGGTAATCAACCAAACCCGCATAGGTTGGTCGGATTTTCCTGACAAAATCAATTGTTTTTCTCTTTCGGTAAAAACAGCTGTTTTCTTCGTTGCTTTAAGACTTTTAGTCGTGCTACAAGAGGCAAAAAGCATGACCAACAGCCAAATAAATAGGTATTTTTTCATCCTCAAAAATAAATAATTTTAAGCAAAAAACTATTGTATCAACAATTTTTGTGTAAAGGATTTATTTCCTGCTTTAATATTTATCATATACAAACCTTTTGGCTTATTCATCAATTCTATTTGATTGTTGCTTTGTTTCAATTCTCCTTCGCTAATCATACCGCCTACCATATTATATATTTTGTATGTAATCGTTTGGTTTTGATGCAAGTTTTCAGGAATAGTAATATGTACCACATCTTTCACTACCGGATTGGGATAAATATTGGGTTTTTCGGCTTCGCTAAAAGGAATACTTGAAGGTGGCGCCACAGAAACTTTCCACATACTTCTGCCATAGGTTCCGGCATATAATTCTTGATCTATATAGTTTATACGCAAATCTTTTACCAGCACATTGGGTAAACCTTGACCCAGTTTTTGCCACATAGTCATCGTGTTATTTTTCCAATAAACCCCCAATTCTGTTGCTAAAAATAAGGTTTCATTAGTGAAATCCGTTTTTAAAATAACTTTTTTAACTGCAATATTTGGGATACCAGCTGAGATAAGCGTCCATGTAAGTCCTCCATCTGTAGATTTGATGACTTTTTGCCCTGCATTATAGCCGGCAAGTGTGGCATAAACAATATCAGAATCTTGTTTGCCACAAAAACTAGTAAATGACAAAGCCCCATTGTGATTATTGACATTGGTCCAAGTAAGTCCATCATCTATACTTCTTTTAGCTTGGCCATTGCTTCCGATAACATAGATTTGTGTCTGCCCGTTATATGGCGAAACATCTATAAAAGAAACATTGTTCAGACCACTATTGAGCTGTGTAAAACCGGTACCACCACTTGAAGAACTAATAATATCACCATATCCTGCATATATTTTTGATGGATTGATAGGATGCATGGCGAAACCCGAAACAAAAGCTGCATTTGCATTGGGGTTAAGCAATGTTACACCCGAATATGCACTACTTGCATAACCATCATTGGCACTATACAATGCCCCATTTGTACCACCCAAATATCTTATTTGAGGGTTCATATAATCGATACCTGCAACCGTTCCATCTCCGGCAGCAACTGCAACCCATTGTTTGGTACCGTTTTTTACTACTTTTGAAAAACCATCGTTATCTTGGTTTGCCATCATAAAGTCGTCATCGCCCCCAAGTTGACTGATAGCAACATTATAAGATTGCGTAATAGCCAATCCGTTGGATAAATCTACCCAAGTTCCGGGCACTACAGGTCCCTTATGAATACCACCATCATGCGCATCGATGAGGGTAACACCATCACTTAAAAAATGCATAAAATGGTGGTCCGGATGCACATAAAAACCCACACCGGGCGGATTGTTATAGGGATTTAGCAATACGCTAAAGGTCTGACCATTGTCCGAAGATAAATAACCTCTAATACCTCCGACCATAATATAATTTTTATTGGTAGGTGATACCGCTAAAGTCATGCAGTAGCCCTGATAAGAATTAAAACCGCTAATAGTAGTAGAACTAATCAAGTCTGCAGCCGTATCGTTCATAGCATATCTAAATTTGGCAAAAACACCATTTGAATACAATCCGTAAAAATTACTGCCATCGTTGGCACTGGTTGTCAGTTTTAAAATATTCTGACTGCTTCCCGGCGTAAAATGTGAGTGCATAGCAAAATTTTGTCCGCTATTTGTAGATGTATATATCGAACCCCAATAATCCGTTGCAATCACATGATTGGCATTGTTAGGATCAAAAATAATAGATTGAAACCATTCGGTAAAACTGGTATAGGGAGAAGTAACGACAGCATTGGTCCAGGAAACACCTCCATTTGTCGAGTATTTTATTTCGGTATTGGTCAAGGCAAAAATCGTATTCGGATTTCCGGGTGCAAAAGCGATGTCCCTAATAAATTCATAATCGCTTAAATTAAAAACAAGACCGGTTGGATTCCAAGATTGTCCCCCGTCAGTAGATTTATACAATCCTATAGAAGGAATATCAAAACCATCCTTATCACCCGTTGCCACATAAATAATATTCGAGTTAGCAGGATTGACAATAATATCAGAAACACCCATTCCCGCTAAAAAATCGCTCATCGGTTGCCAAGATTGCCCACCATCGGTCGTTTTCCAAACACCACCAGTTGCTGCACCTGCATACATTACGTTATTGTTGGTTGGGTCTACTGCTACTACGTTGACCCGCCCCATACCGGGGTATGCCGTATAAGCATTTGGATTGACATTGGTTGCCGGTCCTACCAATGACCAAATATTTGAACTATAATCATTACCGGATAATTTTTGATTGGCAGGTTGAAGCAATTGATCCCATGCTGCTGTTTGATCGTATAGTTTTCCATCGGGTTTAACCCTATCTTTCCATAACAATGCCCAACGTTCAAATTGGTTATATGCTTCTTGTTTTTGTTTATCCCATTGTCCGGTTGCTTTTAATGCATTAAAGTAAGTTTCCTGATTTGAAATTACTTCGGACAAACTTCGTTTTTTTGAAAAAAATTCATTTTTATAATCCGGTTGCTGAGAGAAAGACAACAGGGGAAAAAGAAAAAAAACAAATAATAATTTCTTCATCTCTATAAATTTTAAAGGTTCATTCAAAATAACAGCCTTGACAAATCAACTTAAATAAATGATTACCAATGTGTTATGTGTTATTCTATACAAAGATAAGAAATTTTTAAAGCAAAAGCAAGTAATTATCTGCTAAAAATGCAAACGTTGGACTTGCCAATTGCGGCCAATCCACAAACCGACAATTGCCTCGACATCATAATTCCAAGTCTCGATGCGCTTAATGGCTTGTCTAATCTGCTGTAACTGAATAGATTTTTTAACGGGATTTCCTGCACAATCGTAATGCCCTACTATAAAGATATATTTAGAATGATGTTTGTTGATGGAAATATCCATTCGGTATTTTATGGCTTCGATTATTTCGGTTTGCTTGCCTTCTGCCAATATTTTAATAGGACCGGCCTCAGTTATCATATCCGGATAGTCAATATCATAATTTTCAATAATCCAAGATAAAACAGGTAATTGCGTACGTCCGTCCATACAATTGATTACCGTTGCAAATTTGTCAATGTCTAAATATTTCATCTTATTTCGCTATTCGTTTAAAAAATATATTCCGATTATCAATCCATTAAATGTTTTGTACAACTAAAAATCAATATTCGATTTTATCGTCAGAAGCTTGCCACAACTCAAAAGCTTTAATGGCTTTGTCTCGATCCATTTGAATGGTTTTTATTTTTCTATCTGCTATGGGTGTGGCTATTTCATCGTATATAAATGAATCGTCAAAGCCAATATTTTTGGCATCCGTTTTGGTATTTCCGTAATAAATTTTATCGAGTCGTGCCCAATAAATTGCACCCAAACACATAGGGCAAGGTTCACAAGACGTGTATATTTCACAACCCGACAAATCAAAAGTATTAAGTGCTTTTGCGGCAAGTCTAATGGTGTTTACCTCTGCATGTGCCGTAGGATCATTGGTCTTGGTTACCGAATTACCCGCTTTGGCAATAACTTTTCCATCTTTAACAATAACCGCAGCAAAAGGACCACCGCCATTTTTTATATTTTCAATAGAAAGCTTAATTGCTTCCTCCATAAATTTGTGTTTTTCTTGCTTCATTTTATTTATTTTTATTCTTTCTTTTCGGGCATTTTTACCACGATATCTTCTTCTTTTAGCTTTTGAACCAATTTACCCATACTTAGCCCTTGAACCAAAATTGAGAATACCACAATTATATAGGTTAGTACCAAAAACAAACCGCGATGCATCGTTTCGGGTAAACTCAAAGCCAAGGCAATAGAGATACCCCCGCGTAAGCCGCCCCAAGTCATCATAAAATCTGTATGCGAAATAAATTTGATTTTTCTTTCAAAATATTTAAGCAATGGCTTCACTGCTAAATACCTACTAATCAGCACAATTAATATTGAAATCAAACCCAAAATTATATAAGTGGTTTTAAATTCAACTATAATGAGTTCCATCCCAATCATTACAAAAAGAATGGTATTGAGAATCACATCGGTGAGTTCCCAAAACTTATCGACATAAGCTTCTGTAATCTCGCTCATCGCATTGCTTCTGACACGGTCTGTCCCGATAATCAAGCCGGCAGTAACCATTGCCAAGGGCGCCGAAACGTGTAAATGGTGTGCCAAAAAAGTACCACCCATTACGGCACCAAGCGTCGCCAAAACTTCTACGTCATAACTATCGATCGATTTCATCATTTGATAGGTAATCCAACCAATGGCAATCCCCAAACCAATGCCCCCAATCACTTCTACTGTAAATAATTTGATCACTTCGCCAATATGAAAACTTTCCATTCCTCGCTTAGCAATACCAAATATGGTCAAAAAGATGACCACGCCTACCCCATCGTTGAACAAAGACTCGCCAATAATAACTGTTTCAACGCCTTTGTCTATTTTTGCCTTTTTTAGAATACCCAAAACAGCAATCGGATCGGTGGGTGATATCAGCGCACCAAATAGTAAAGTATAGATAAAAGGCATATCAATGCCGAAAATGTACAAGAGCAGATATATTAATCCGCCTACTATAAATGTTGAAATAATGGTGGAAACAACTGCAAAACCAAAAACCGGTTTTCGCAATTGTTTTAAATAAGGTACATTGGTATGCAAGGCACCTGCAAAAAGCATAAAACTCAACATCATATCCAGCAATACCTCAGAAAAATCTATCTGACTGATGAGTTCGCGTTGGTGATTAAAAAGTGTCGGGTTGATAAAACTAACGGCTGTTGACAAGAGCGTAAAGATAATGGCAATCAGCATCAAGCCGATGGTAGTGGGCAACTTAAAATATTTCTCATTGATATACCCAAAAACAGCAGATAAACTGACCAATATGGAAGCTAATTCGAAGTAATTCATATATTAAACTTTTGGTGAAAACGCACTAATACTGCTACAAAGATAGTTTTTTTAGTGTATTTAAACAATTTAAATGGTATGAAACAAAAAAATCAAATTTCTTACTGAATAAGTTCGTTAGTTTTATTAAATTTCTACTTTTTGAACCGGCACTTCGATACAAATTTTCTTCCCTCTACTCAGTGGCTTAGGCCTTGTACATTAATTCATGTCTTGTATTTTTAGCCGAAACAAAGGCGGCTGAATAACATTCACCTTTTGAAATTTATTGAATTAGATTTGATAATTGCTAGGAATAAACTCTATAATGCAGAATATCAGAATTAAAACTGTGTTCTAAAAGGACTTTTGCTGCTTTTTTCTTTAAATCATCCGGACCAATCATATAAACTGCATCAAAATTTTGTTTTTCTTTGCGAAGGATATCTTCTAAAATATCCTCATCTATTCTATTTTTGTAATCGCCTTTGGTCGATTCTGAAAAAACAAAATAAACTTTTAAATTTTGAGGATATTTGGATTGCAAGTCTTGCAACTCCTTGTAAAACATCGTTAATTTAGGCGTGTGATTGCCATACACCAAAACCATCCGGCTATCTAATCTATGCTTGATAATGGATTGTATAATGCTATAAAAAGGGGTAATACCACTGCCAATTGTGATGGCTAAATAGTTCTTTTTATAAGCAGCATCTAACTGAAAAGGCACATCATCCATAGGTGCGGACACTTGCAATACATCGCCTACTTTGAGTTGGCGCAAAGCAAAGTCTGCAAAACCGTCTTGTCCTTTTAATTTGATGCCCAGTTGAATATCCGCATTATCGACATCAGAGAAAATAGAATAATAACGACGCAATTTATCACCATTTATTTCCTTTTCGAGCATGACAAATTGCCCCGGAGTAAAACGAAATTTCTCTTTTAATTCATCGGGTATTTCAAAAGAAATAGCCACACTTTCGGGTGTCAACAAGTGTTTTTCTTTTACTTTTAAAGGATAAAAATCTGCCATTTATTATAAATTTATACGATTTTTAATAAAAAATATTTCTTTTTACCGCGTTGCAACAAAATGTATCTGTCGCTTATTAAATCATTTGTGTTCAAGACTTTATCAGCCGTTACTTTTTCTTTATTTACAGAGACAGAATTTTCTTTTAATGCCCTTCGCGCTTCGTTACCCGAAGGTAAAAATTCGCTTTCGACCAAAGCCGTAGCGATATCGATACCTGCTTCTATTTTACTTCTAGACATTTCGCCTTGCGGCACACCTTCAAATCCATCTAAAAAAGTTTGTTCATCTAGACTTTTTAGCGCAGCAGCATTGGTTTTTCTGCCAAATAAAATAGCGGTTGCATCCAAGGCTTTTTGTAGCGCTTCTTCGCCGTGGACTAATTTGGTAACTTCCTCGGCAATACGTTTTTGCAAAATTCTAAATCCCGGATCTTTGCGATGTTCGGTTATCAATTCCTCAATCTTATCTTTATCTAAAAAGGTGAAAATCTTGATGTATTTTTCGGCATCCTCGTCGCTTACATTCAACCAAAATTGGTAAAATTTGTAAGGCGAAGTGTATTCGGCACTTAACCAAACATTTCCCGACTCGGTTTTACCGAACTTTCCACCATCGGATTTTGTAATTAAAGGTACCGTTAAGGCATAAGCTTTTCCTCCTGCCACACGACGTACCAATTCGGTTCCGGTGGTCATATTGCCCCATTGATCCGAGCCACCCATTTGCAGTTGACAATCTTTTTCTTTGAACAAATGCAAGAAATCATATCCTTGAAACAACTGATAGGTAAACTCCGTAAACGACATGCCGGCGCTGTCATCGTGTGCCGGATTTAGGCGTTTTTTGACCGAATCTTTTGCCATCATATAGTTTACCGAAATATGTTTACCTATATTTCTGACAAAATCAATCAGAGAAATATCCTTAAACCAGTCGTAATTATTGACCAATTCGGCGGGGTTTTCTTGTGCTTCAAAATCGATAAATTTTGATAACTGTTTTTTAATTGCTGCTACATTGTGGTTAAGCGTTGCCTCATCGAGTAGGTTTCTTTCTTTTGATTTACCCGAAGGGTCGCCAATCATTCCGGTAGCGCCTCCCACCAAGGCAATAGGTTTGTGACCGTTTCTTTGAAAGTGCATCAAGATTAAAATAGGCACCAAACTACCGATGTGAAGCGAGTCGGCTGTCGGGTCAAAACCAATGTACCCGGTAACTTGTTTTTTGTCTAATAATTCCTCCGTTCCGGGCATGATATCGTGCAAAAGTCCACGCCATTTGAGTTCCGCTACAAAATTGCTCATAAAATTAATTTTTAGTACGCAAAAATAAGAAAATCAATGGAAATACCGCTTATGTATCTGACAAATACCTGTATTGAACAAAAATAACCAATAGACAAGTTATTTCAAAAGTAAATCAAAACAAATTTCTAAGCTTTTTGGGCAATGATGCCACAACCAAATCGTAAGAATGATCTATTAATTCAATAATAAAATCGTCGGAAAGACTGCCATCAATTATTACGGTGTTCCAATGTTTTTTGCTCATATGATAACCCGGAAGAATGGCTTGATGATTTTCGCGTAAGCTAATGGCGCGTTCCGGATCGCATTTTAAGTTGACAGATAAAGGCAGTTTTTCTAACGAAGCCAATAAAAACATCTTATTTGCCACTTTAAACACAAGCGTGTCTTCATCAAATGGAAAAGATTCCGTAACGGATTTTTTTTGTAAACAATAAACTCTAATTTCTTCAATATTCATGATTTTTTTTTCTTCGTTAGCAAAAAATATTCAACGGAATTTTTTCAGTAGGGGGATTGCACACAACGGTAAATTGTATGAGTAGTGGCAGATT
>JANTGO010000096.1 GCA_024763015.1 Flavobacteriaceae bacterium | reverse complement strand
TTGACTAAATTTATAAATTCCTAAAATTTTATGCTATGTTTAAAAAAATAATCTTATTGATTTTTGTATTTTTAAATACAATCATATCAGCTCAAAAATTACACAAGAACGACTTGCTTAATCTCGAAAAAAATATTTACAAACAATCCGTCCGAAACTACGATTTGGAAACTGCCAAAAACAGTGTATATCACATAATGGCTTTGGAAGGTGAAAATAGCACTTATTTGGATTCATTGGCATATATCTATTTTAGCCAAAAGAACTTCTTATCTTATGTAAGCGTAGCGGATCAAATACTAAAAAAAGAAGAAAAACTACCTATTTTAGAACGCAAAGCAATTGCCCTGGAAAAATTAGGCGCTATCAAAGAAGCTATTGCGGTTTATGAAAAAGTTTATGCGCAAAAAAAAGACGTACAGGTTGCCTACAAACTCGCCGGTTTACAACACCAGTTAAAACGTACTGCTGAAGCGTATAGCACCTTAAAAAGTGCAGAACAATTAAAATTTCCCGAAAAAACATTTTTACCTTTCCCGAGTAGCGAGAAAAATAAACAACAACGCGTTCCCTTCAAAGCTGCTTACGACAACTTATTGGCGATGATAGCTTATGACTTGCACAATTATGATGTTTCTTTACACTACTTTGAAGAAGCACTCAAAGTATTCCCTGATTTCTTTGTTGCAAAACAAAACAAAAACGCCATTGCCGTAATGAAACAAAAATTAGAAGGAAATAAAAAACAACAAACACCTCAAAAAAATAATAAATAATAATACTTAAAAACGAATAAATGAAAAAGTTATGGTATATCGGAATAATAGTAACGTTGCTATTTTCAGAAAATCTATTGGCTCAAAAAAGTCTATTGCAAAGTGGTCCAATGTTGGGACGCGTTAATAAAACAGACATTATGTTATGGGCACAAACCAAGAAACCGGCACAAGTTTCTTTTAAATACTGGGAGCAAGGCAATCAAAAACATGCCAAAGTTACCCCTCAGGTTCACACCCAAAAAGAAGATGCCTACATAGCCAAGATTGTTGTTTCCGGCTTAAAACCTTCTACAACTTACGGCTATCAATTGAAAATAAATAACAAAGATGTTCATTTTGATTTTCCATTGACCTTTACCACACAAGATGTTTGGCTTTGGCACCACGCCCCTGCTGATTTCACTTTTGCATTTGGCTCAGGCGCCTATATCAACGACCCTGTTTTTGACAGAAGCGGTAAAGCCTACGGTGGTCAATATGAAATCTATGAAAGCATTGCCGATAAGAAACCTAATTTTATGGTTTGGGATGGCGACAATACCTATCTCCGTCAAAATGAATGGGACAGCAAAGAAGCTATGATTTACCGTTACACACATGACTGGTCCATCCCCGAAAAACAAAAATTATTTGCCACCGTTCCGCATTATGCTATTTTGGACGACCACGATACCGGTCCAAATGACAGCGATGGTAGTTTTTGGAATAAAGACACCGGAAATGAAGTGTTTAACCTTTTTTGGGCAAATCCCAAACACGTTAGCGGCCTTAAAAGTGCTACCTATCAATTTAGCTACAACGATGCCGAGTTTTTCTTATTGGATGACAGATATTACAGAGACCCCAATAAACTTACCAGCAAAGATCCTAAAACAATGTTGGGCGAAAAACAAAAAGAATGGCTTAAAAAAGCATTGGTTTTTAGCCAAGCAAAATGGAAGTTTATCGTGACCGGTGGACAATTTTTAAATACCGCCCGAAAATATGAAACTTACTCAAACAACGGTTTTGACAAAGAACGACTCGAAATCATTGACTTTATCTACAAGGAAAAATTAAAAAATGTTATTTTCTTGACCGGTGATCGTCATATGACTGAAATTTCTTTGTTGGACGAAGGAAAACAACTTCCTAAAATTTACGATATTACCGTTTCGCCTTTTACTTCGGGTCCCAACACTTTTGCAGAAAAAGAGCCCAATCGATTACGCGTACCCAATTCGTTGATCGAAGAACGCAATTTTGCCATCTTCAAAATTGAAGGCAAGGGCAAAGACCGTCATATCAAAATTAATTTTTATGACAGAAAAGGTAAATTAATCAAAGACTATACAATAAAACAAGATGCATATAATAATTCCTATGGCAGGAAGAGGCACTAGGCTTCGTCCGCATACAATAACACAAGCAAAACCATTAATTCCGGTAGGCGGCACAAGCATTGCAGAACGATTGGTGCGAGAGATTGCCAAAGTAATGAAGCAACCTATCGACAAAATATCATTTGTTATTAAAAAAGATTTTGGCAAAGAAACCGAAAGTAAGTTAATAAAGATTGCAGATGATATCGGGGCTATAGGCCAGATCAATTACCAAGTACAAGCCTTGGGAACGGCAGATGCCATATACAGTGCCAAAGACCTATTGGACGGTCCGGTCGTGGTAGCTTATGCCGATACGCTTTTTAAAGGTTCTTTTGAACTAAAACCGGAAGCCGATAGCGTTATTTGGGTAAAAAAAGTAGCCGATCCTTCACAATTTGGTGTGGTCAAAATGAAAGGTGACATCATCGAAGGATTTGTAGAAAAATCAATAGAATTTGTGTCTGACTTGGCCATTATCGGCATCTATTATTTTAAAGAAGGTGCCCAGCTCAAAAAAGAAATAGAATATTTATACGAGCAAGATATAAAGGTGGGCGGCGAATACCAACTGACCACCGCCCTGGAAAATATGAAACAAAACGGCGCTGTTTTTATGCCCGGAACTGTATCTGATTGGATGGATTTTGGCAACCCGAGAATTGCCGTTGAAACCAATGCTAAAATATTGCAATACGACCAAAAAGAAGGTAAAAAAATGATAGCAGATGATATACAATTAATTGATTCTGAAATTATTGAACCTTGTTATATCGCCAAAGGTGTAAAACTGATCAACAGTTCGGTGGGACCTTTTGTTTCCTTGGGAGAAAATTGTGTAGTAGAAAATTCGAATATCGAAAATGCCTTAATACAAAACAACAATATATTCAAAAATGCTGATATTCAAAATGCGATGATTGGCAGTCACGTAAAATACGACGGCAACTTTGAGTTTCTTAATATTGGCGATTATAGCACTTTGGAATAAAAATTGTTTATGAAGATAGCGATGCTTGTATAGGCATCGCTATATTTAAAAAAGTACAGATGCATAAAATCTTTTTTTACTTTTTGGTTTTGATTGCTGTAACAAGTTTTGCACAAACAACATTGAAGTCGCAAGAAAAATTGCAATTCGAAGATTATTTTTTTGATGCGATGAACGAGCGTCTTAAAGCCAATTATGACAAATCAAACGATTTGTTTCAGCAATGTTTATCGATTGACCCTCAAAATGATGTAGTCTATTTCAAAATGGCGCAAAACGATATGGATGCCAAAAAATATGAAGAAGCATTGACTTATATCAACAAGGCAAAATCGATCAATCCGGATAATAAATGGTACCAAAAAACCTTTATTGAAATTAAGATAGCGGAAGGCATTCCCATCAACAAAGCAAAAAAACTCATAGAAGAATTTCGACCAAAAGCCGAGAATAAATATGTGGTGATGGATTTATACCGGAAACTATTTTATGGGCGACAAAAAACTGGATTAAGCGTATCCTATAACTCACCCAAGAAAAATTCCGCTCTAAATCTTTCTCCGCTGATTAATGCACAAAAATACGATGAAGCCATCCAAAAAGGTGAAAAATACTTAGAAAAACACCCCAACGATGCACAAGTCTATTACGATGTCGCCTTGGCGTATAAATTTTTAAAAAAATATCAAGATGCTTTGGACTACTTGGATATGGGCTCGGATTTTATCTTAAAAAATAAAGCTTTGCAAAAGAAATATTATCAATTGTATATTGATATTTACACAGTGCAAGGAAAAAAGGAAAAAGCATTGCCCTATAAACAAAAATTACAAAAGATTTGAAAAAGTTTTCAATAATTATTTCGATATTATTTTTAATGTCAAGCTGTAAATCTTGGCAAAAGACTTCGTATGATAAAACAAGTGAAATCAGTAGCAGAAAACTGAAAAAAGAAATCAAAAAACAAAGTTTTTCAGCACGCAGTTTTGACAGTCGTGTAAAGATACATTTCGAAGATAACACACAGCAGTTTAGTGGCAACGGGCAGATACGCATTCTAAAAGACAGTATTATTTGGGCATCAATCAACCTATTGGGCATCCCAATGGCAAAACTATATATCACACCTCACAAAGTGCGTTATTATAACAAGATTAATGGCGAATACTATGATGGCGATTTTGAGTTTATCAGCAATATGTTGGGGCAGGAAATACAGTTTTCTAAGCTTCAAAACATATTTTTAGGAGATGTTGTTAAGGAAATTTCTATATCAGATTACAATTTGTTTGTACAAAAAGATGCTTATGTGTTGCAATCTAAAAAATTGGATAATTTGGTATTGATTAAATTGACGCCCTTTTTTAAAGTCCTCACCGAAAAAATGCAGCAAGCAAATGTGTCATTAGATATCAATTATGAATCGTATAACGATATCGAAAACCAGCATCTACCAAGAATTATTAAAATTGACACACAGCAACCGGACAAAGACGATACAAATCTAAAAATAGAATACAAATCCCCGCGCATAAACAGAGATTTGCGTTTCCCGTTTACCATCCCTTCGGGTTATAAACCTATGGTGATTGAATAGTGTCATTTAATGACGTACACCATACTGTAAGACGTTTTGCAAAACGTCTCTACAATACAATCCACATCCACATGCCCAAAAAAAAATTGTGAAAATCTACCGTAGAGACGCTATTAATAGCGTCTCTACAAATAAAATCTGTTTATATCAAAAACTATCACAATTTCCATTGAAAAAAGTGCGGAAAATAAGAAAAAATACAATCAGACTATTTTGGGTCCGTATAGTAAATTTTCAATATAGGTTTTAGATCAGCTGTAGTAGTCTGATTTCCATAAAGAATGGTTCCGGAAGGATTTTGACTATCCGGATCTAAAAAATGGTCTTTATATTGCAACAAGGCTTTGGGATTGTTTGAAACACGCAAGGCCAGTTTGACATTCATTGAGTCATTTTTGAGTACATTCCTTATATGTCTGGTAATTTTGAATGAATAGTACGGATTTTCATTATCGTCCTCTTTTAAAAATCCGTCAAAATATGCACCGGTTTCAATATTTTCTAAAGCGTCGAGGTCTGCTAGTAATTTTTGCTGGTCGTTGTCATACAAAATAAGTCTCGGGGCTTGTAAAAGTGTATTGCTCACCGCCTGCTTATCTACATAAAAATTTAATTCTGCCTGGTTAATCATCCAATCCTTGGCACGTAGCTCCGCCAGTTGTTGCGTATCAAATAACTGCACAATCGTTTCTGCGCCTGCATTTCCCTTGACATAAACCTTGTCATCGCCGTTAATCATATCGCTATTGTTAATGGCAGTTTGCATATCGGCAGAAAAAGTATTCTGGTAAATATTTGTTTTGGGCGCTGTAAATTTTAAGTTTATTTCTTCATAAACCGTTTCGACCGTATCATCGGAAGTGTCAGAAGGTGTTCCATTGTCATCGGTTACATCATGCGTGTAAGACAGCAAAATATAAGCCTTAGCAAAATCCATCATCATATACCTACCATCGTTATTTTGTGGTAAAGCATCGATATATAATCCTCTAAAATAGTCTTTAAAACGAATCGCATTCGTCAAAATTTCTTCACCGGAATGGTCGAAGATTTTATGTCTGAAAAAAGTCGTATCCAACTTTATGCTTAAACGTGGACTCAAAGAGTCTTTTATTTGTTTATGGCCATTACTGTCTAGGTTAAAAGTACCGTCCGTATTTCGCTCATATTCATAGAAGGACTCGTTGCTTGGCGTAAAACCAATGGTGTCGGCTATCTGTCCTGCTTGAAAAGGACTGAAATCAAAATCGGAATAATAAATTCTGTTATCGATTAGATTGGTGTCCGGGTCTAAAGTCGGTAATAAATAAGTTAGCTCCTTGACACTAATTTCAAATGGCTTGGTGCCGTAAACTGAGTCTAACTCATAGGTTTTATCGCTATTTGTATGGCTGATATAAGGAACAATCATTCTAGCATCAACTATTTTAACATTGTCGCCAAAGCCATCGTCGGTAAACTTGGTAGCATCGCTGTTAATGGGTGCGGCAACAGCTGCCTTTAAAGTACCAAAAACAGGATCATTATAGATACCTAGTGCATTAATTCCTTCAGGCAAACTAAGCGTAGCCGAAAAAACCTTATCAACCGGTTGGTCATAAGTGGTCACTTTGGATTGGTCATATATTTTTCCTTGAAAATCGGGTTGTTCAATTAATTGATTGCCTATGGTTGTAAATTCTTTTTTACAAGAAGTGGTTAGTAGTAAAACAATACTTAGTATTATTAAACCATAATTTTTATGCGACATAAAATTCTCTTTTTCTTTTTGTGATGTTAATCTGCTATTTCTTTTTCGCCAAAAGCTTCGACAATGCGTTTTTTAAGTTCGTTTTCCTGTTCTTCTAAATCAATATCAGACAGATCTAAAACTTCCATTTTATTATCTTCAATAAATGCAGCGATTTCGTCCGGTACATTTTTAGTACGGACAATAATGCCATCGGACAGATCCATTGCCATTTTTATCAAATTGATTTCGGTGGGATTTTCTAATTTTTCAATAAACTCTTCCGGAATTTCATCAAAAACCAATAGATTTTTCAAATTTTTAGACATAGGCTGTGCAAAGGTTTTATCGCTTAGCACCATATAGGTTTTACCACCGTGAAACAAAGGTTCATTTTTGTAATACGTATTGATATACATCGGCAATAATGCTGAAAACCAATCAAATATCAAAGTATAATCCGGTCGCCATTTAAGTTTTTTAACCGTTTCTACTACACCTTTTGCAAAAAATACAGCGCGTCCGTCATTTTCTTTAATCAGCTCATTATTGGCATCTGTAAATCTAAATTTAGGTTTAAAAAATTCGTCATTATCTATAAAATATACCTGCATGCGTTCCTTGGGAATAGAAGCTACCTTGATAATCAAAGGCATATCATCATCATTAACCACAATATTGATTCCGGACAGACGGATAACTTCGTGCAACTGGTGTTTACGCTCGTTTACCGTGCCAAATCTAGGCATAAACATGCGTATTTGCGCCCCTTTGCTGTTGGAAACCCTGGCTATTTTATAAGCTAGTTTTGCATGATCGTCATTATCTAAATAAGGATAAATTCCGGATGATGCAATAAGTAAATTCTTAGCTTTCATAAGTATATTGAATTTGTTCTAAAATACAAAGATACGAAATTTTAGTGTATTTTTGGTCATTCATAGGATAATCAAGTAGTTAAATTTTTCATAATGAAACCACCAAGTATAATTCTCTTTTCAAAAATAGACATGATTGTGGTGGTTACATGTGTTACCAATAAAAAAACAAAATAATAAACACATGAAAGTATTCGAAACAAAAAAAAGGCTTAAAAATCAGATTAATAGCTTAAAAAATCAAAATATTTCCATTGGTTTTGTGCCGACTATGGGGGCACTTCATCAAGGTCATTTGGCACTGATAAAAGCATCGTTACAAGACAATGCACAAACGATTGTCAGTATTTTTGTCAATCCGACACAATTTAACAACCAAGATGATTTAATCAAATACCCGAGAACGATTGCCAAAGACTTGCAGTTGCTAAAATCCTTGTCAAACGACATCATTGTCTATCACCCCGATGCAAATGATTTTTATGAAGGAAAAATCGAAAGCCAGCATTTTGATTTTGACGGATTAGAATTGGTTATGGAAGGCAAGCAACGCCCCGGACACTTTGACGGTGTTGGCACCGTTGTCAAAAAATTGTTTGAAATCATACAACCCGATCGAGCCTATTTTGGCGAAAAGGATTTTCAACAATTACAAATCATCAGAAAATTGGTTGAAAAGGAACAAATGCCTATTCAAATCGTCCCTGTTCCCATTTTTAGAGAAAAAGACGGATTAGCGATGAGCTCCAGAAACACGCGTTTGCTACCCGAACATAGAGGCATTGCGCCAATTATCAACGAAACGCTACGCGAAGCCAAAGCGCTGTTTAAAAATAACAGTATTGAAGATGTCAAACAATATGTTTATCGTAAAATGGATGAAAATCCCTTGCTGGAGATGGAATATTTTGAAATTGCAGATGAAAAAACTCTAAAACCGGCAAAAGAAAAAATTTCCGGTAACAAATACCGTGGCTTTATCGTTGTATATGCAGGTGATGTCAGGTTGATTGACAACATTGCATTGTAAATAAACATTAATAATCTTATGAAAATAATCGTCTTACAAAATATTGAACGTCATTTTAAAATGGGAACGGAAGTTGTCAAAGCGCTTCGCGGGATTGATCTAAACATCGACAAAGGAGAATATGTCGCTTTAATGGGTCCATCGGGCAGTGGCAAATCTACTTTGATGAATATTTTGGGCGCTTTGGACACACCTACCAGGGGAAAATATTGGTTAAACGGTCAGGAGGTCGAAAAACTAACGGATAACGAGTTGGCAAAAATCCGAAATAGGGAAATTGGTTTTGTTTTTCAGACATTTAACTTATTACCTAGAACGACAGCTTTGGACAACGTAGCACTGCCACTGGTATATGCCGGAAAATCGAAAAAAGCAAGAATGCAACGTGCCAAAGAGGTGCTAAAAATGGTTGGGCTGGAAGACCGAATGACTCATAAACCCAATGAATTATCAGGTGGACAACGACAACGTGTGGCAGTTGCCAGGGCATTGGTCAACAATCCTTCTATTATCCTTGCCGATGAGCCTACCGGAAATCTGGATTCAAAAACTTCGGAAGAGATTATGGAGTTATTTAACCAACTTCACCAAAAAGGACACACCATTATTTTGGTTACCCATGAGGAAGACATCGCCGAACATGCCAAACGCATCATCCGCTTAAAAGACGGCTTGATTGTGAGTGATGTTACTTCTTAAA
>JANTGO010000095.1 GCA_024763015.1 Flavobacteriaceae bacterium | reverse complement strand
ATTTTAACAAACGATTGGTTGATGAATGCAGAACAAATAAAATATTTAATTGGCTTTTTTGTTGTGGCGTTGGCTGCATATCAAATTGCCAGATTTTTTCAGAAAAAAATACACTTTCCACTCATTACGGGCTTAATCTTAACCGGAATATTGGTAGGCAGTTCCTTTTTATCTTTTATTCCCAAACCGGCTTTACCAAAACTTGATTTTTTAAACGAAATTGCTCTGGCAATTATTGCCTTTTCTGCAGGTGCCGAATTACACCTTGAAGAGTTGCGTAGCCGTTTAAAGAGTATTAAATGGATGACCATCGGGCAATTATTTGTTACGTTTATCTTTAGTGGTTTAGCTGTCTTTTTTATGGCAGATTACATTCCCTTTATGAAGGAGATGTATTTAAGTATTAAAATAGCTATTTCACTATTGTTTGCCAGTATTTTTGTAGCACGTTCTCCTTCGTCAGCCATTGCCATCATCAATGAAATGCGTGCCAGAGGTCCTTTTGTAAAAACGGCTATGGGCGTAACGGTTGTGATAGATGTCTTGGTTATCGTTTTGTTTGCCATTGTATTTTCCATCGTCAAAACCATTATCAATAACGAAGCATTAGATTTAATGTTTCTATTTATTTTATTAATTGAAATTGCTATTTCTATCGGACTTGGTTATATCTATGGTCAAATACTGAAGTTTGTATTAAAATCACCTTTGCATTTTGATCTTAAAGCAGCGCTGATTATAGCACTTGGCTATAGCATTTATTTACTAGATCATGTCATTAAGTATCAAGCATCAATTGTAGGTTTACATTTTCATTTGGAGGATTTGCTCGTCGCCATTATAGCGAGTTTTTATGTAACAAACTACACCAAGCTCAACCATGAGTTTGAAGAAATAATAACCAAAATAAGTCCATATATCTACATTATTTTCTTTACGTTAACAGGGACAAGTTTATCGGTTATAACATTGATTGATGTATTCGAAATCGCATTAATATTATTTTTTGTTAGAATCATCACTCTTGTCCTAGGTGGATATTTTGGTGTTTGGGCAGCAAAAGAACCCAATAAATATCTAAACATCGCTTGGATGCCTTATGTTACCCAAGCGGGCGTTGCCATTGGTTTGACCACGATGGTTTCGGACACTTTTCCTACTTGGGGCAATCAATTTGAAACCATTATCATCGCCATCATAGTTATCAACCAAATCATAGGACCACCACTGTTTAAGTGGGCGATAAAGTATATTGGAGAGGCGCATAACAAACAAAGGTTTCAGGATGATGATAAACAACATTATGCCGTTATTTTTAGCCTTGATCCAACCTCGTTGGCATTGGCAAATAGTCTAAAACAGGAAAATTGGGTGGTAAAAATTATCACAACCCAAAAGGATCATATAATTGAAGATATCAAAGTAATTACCGTAGAAGAATATAATCTTGAAAATATTTCAAAGCTAAATCTAGGGGCACCCGATAGTGTCATTTTGCTTTATCCGGATGATGAAAAGAATTATGAAATTGCCGAGTGGGTATTTGAAAGTATTGGCTCACCAAACATTATTACAAAACTGAATTCCGGCACTTTTGCACATAAATTTGAAGAAATTGGGGTTAGGATTATTGAACCCACAGCCGCACTTGTCAACTTGATGGATCACATGGTAAGAGCCCCCGAAGCTACAAATATTTTACTTGGTTTGGATAAAGACCAAGATACGATTGATATTGAAGTGCTCAACAAAGATTTTGCCGGATTGCGCATCAGAGATTTACATTTACCCCAAGATGTTATCATTTTATCTTTAAAACGAAGAGGAAACACCGTTATTACACATGGTTATACACAATTGCGTTTAGGTGATATCCTTACTTTTGTCGGAAGCAAGGAAAGTTTAGAAGAATTATCGATACGTTTTGGATATTAATCAATCTTGATAATAAATTTGGGCATATCAATTTCATATAAAAATATTAACTATTTTTGTTTTTATAACAACTTAATATGTTAGGACTCAAATCAAATACTCCCGAACAATGGGCGGAACACGCTATCAATGACATAGAAATGTTCCTTACCGACCATGCATACAACGAAATGAAAGCGGCGCAATCTGCAATGTCTTTAATACACAGCAATCCGCAAGACCCTGAGTTTGTGCAAACAATGAATGCACTGGCAATAGAGGAGTTGCAACATTTTGATATGGTTTTTGAAATCATACAATCCGCCAATTATCATTTGGGGAAGGAGGAGATGAATGCATACACCCTTCAATTGCGTAAATTTTTTCCAAAAACTAAAGACCAAAAACAAAAATTTTTGCAAAAACTGATGCTTTCGTCCTTGATTGAGGCTAGAAGTTGTGAACGTTTTAGTGTATTGGCTGCGGTGTTAGAAAAGCATAAAATGAATAAACTTGCAGATTTTTATAACGGACTTTTTGAAAGCGAAGCAAGGCATTATAGCGTGTTTCTAAATTATGCACGTAAATTTGGCGGTAAGTCATATATCGATGAAATTTGGGAAAGATTACTGACTTACGAGGCGGAATTAAACAACTCTTTGGGTACAAAAGCACAGGTTCATGGATAAGCAACCCATACACATATCCATTTTAGGTGGAGGAAATGTTGCTACACATCTGGCAAAAATATTTCTAAACAGTTCGGATGTAGTATTGCAACAAATCTACAACCGACATCTTGACAAAATAATCGAATTTAAAGACGCTACTGATATTATTGATGATTTATCACTTTTGCAAGAAGCAGATATTTTTATTATAGCTATCAGCGATGATGCTGTCTATAATTTTTCAAAAAAACTATCCCGATTTAAAAACACTTTGATTGCTCATACATCGGGAAGTGTAGATATTAATGAATTGCAAGTGTTACGCAAAGGTGTTTTTTATCCTTTTCAAACTTTTTCAAAGGGGAAAAAACAAATGGATTTTAACCATATTCCAATCTTAGTTGAGGCAAATTCTAAAAATGATAAAAAATTGCTCACAAAACTTGCCAAAAGCATTTCGGATAATATAATGTTTGCCAATAGCGAGCAAAGAATGGGTTTGCACATAGGCGGTGTTTTTGTAGCAAATTTTGTCAACCATTTGTATTTTCAAGGACAGCAACTACTCAAATCTCAGCATTTGCCTTACGAATTGCTCAAACCTTTAATACTAGAAGTAGCACAAAAAGCCGTCGAAATGTCACCAAAAGAAGCACAAACAGGTCCTGCTATGAGAAATGATCGGGCAATCATCAATAAACATATAGATTTTTTAAAAGACGAACAACAAAAAGAGATTTACAAATTGTTAACAAATTCAATCTTAAGAACTTATGAAAAAGAATAACTTAGAAAATAGTTACAAGAAAAAACTCAATCATATTACAACTTTTATATTTGATATCGATGGCGTTTTAACCGATGGAAAAGTATATATCACCAGTGACAATGAACTAGCACGTGCCATGCATACCAAAGATGGTTTTGCTATTAAAACAGCTATTAAAAAGGGCTATAAAGTTGCCATTATTTCGGGTGCAAAAGATGAAAATGTTATCAAACGACTAAAATACCTAAGTATTGAAGATATTTATATCAAAATTGATGATAAATTGGCTGTTTATGAATCTTTATTGAAAAAATACAATTTATCGCACCAAGAAGTTTTATATATGGGTGATGATATTCCGGATTTGCCTTTACTGCGTAGGGTAGGACTGTCTGCTTGTCCGCGAGATGCCGTGCAAGAAGTGTTGGATACTGTGGATTATATTTCGCATAAAAAAGGCGGGCATACTTGCGTAAGAGACTTGATTGAACAAGTATTGCGCGTACAAGGAAAATGGACTTTTGATTTTGACCGTAACGATGTGGCTGCCAACTAATTTTTTTAGACTTATACGTTGGAAAAACATATTGATTTATATCTTGCTAACCGGTTTGATATATTATAAATTTTTATGGTCTGAAACAAATAGCTTTTTTGGATATTTTATATTAAGTTTGATTATTGTGCTATTTGGCGCTGCCGGAAACATTCAAAATAACTTATTAGATTATGCGCTAGACCGGCAAAAAGGTCAATTTGTTGATTTTGATAAAGTACGATATAAAAAAATATATCTTTTATTAATAATCTTATCTGTATTGCTCAGCATTTTTCTTTCAATTTATGTAAAGTCCGGCTATTTATTTGTAGAATTAATGGCTTTTCCTATTTTGCTTTATTGGTATAATTATCGGTTAAAAAAATATCCGTTAATAGGAAATTTAATCGTTGCATTTCTAAGTACTTTTTCTATTTTTTTAGGACTTTTTTATTTTTCAAGCACATATATTTGGCATAAGTATCATAGTATATTTGCTTTCTATTTCGTCATGGCATTTTTATTAAGCCTGATGCGTGAACTGGTAAAAGATATGGAAGATGCACCTATTGACAAACAGTTTAATTATCTCACACTACCCATTATGAGTATGGATGTTGCTAAATGGTTTTATGCGTTTTATGTGATACTATTTATTTTTGTTTTTTATCATTATTGGTCACTTTTTAATAAGGCTTCAGTAATTTACTTGTCATTGTTGACATGGTTACCGGTAATATTTAGTATCAGATTGTTGCAAAAAAAATTATATACAAAACTTACTAAATTGCTTAAACTGGTGATGGTTTTGGGAATTTTGAGTTTATTATTATGGTAATAATTAATCTAGTGTTAATGGCATACTTATTGCACATTCTTGACAAAAGATTAGATATTATGAAGAAAATATTAGTTTTAGTTATTATCTCCTTACACCTTCAATTTACGTTTGCACAAAACAAAATTTTAATCCATTTTGATCGACAAATCGGGCAAATCACACATTATTATATCAATAATCCGGATGGTATTTTTATATTGGATTATTCAGGGGATTTAAAGGCAATTATTCTTGGTAATTTTACAACAGAACAATCTATTATTCAAGCGATTAACGACAAAACATTCAATCGTATTTCAAAACAATTTGTATTGGGCAATGTGCCTTTGTATGCCTATAATCTTCGTGAAGTCATCTATCCTGATGATTATGCAATTATAGAGGATGAATTTAAAAATTATCCAACCAGAATCAACGGCTTAGACATCCAATACTACGATAGCTATTACGATGATAAATCCGTTAAAGGAAAAATTAAAAAAATCGGACAAACCAATATTAACTATTTAAAATCATACTATTTGCCTGATCAGATTAAAGGAAAGATTAAAAAAATTGGACAAATAGAATTTGAACTTTTAAATGAATTTTACAGACCTGAAACAATTGGATTTATAAAGAGAATAGGAGATGTTAATATCAAGTACGCACATAATTTACTTCATAAAGAACTGAATAACAAAGTGATACAAATAGGTCAACTTCATATTTCATATTATGATGATCTCGGTCATCAAAACCATATTGGAATGTTTAAAAAAATTACGGGTAAGGACAACCGCTTCTTATTATTGCAATAAAAAACTTTGCTTTTTATGAGTATTATTTTGTTACATAGTTGTATCTTATTTTATAAGATATTTCTCATACTAATTAAAAATTCTATATTTGCAACTTCAAAAGAATAATTATGAGCAAAAACACAATACTTTGGATTGCCGCCATTATATTAATGATTTTAGCTGTTTTTTATCAACGCGCTACTGGTCCTACCAAACCATACACCGGAAGCATTTCTGTTGACAATCAAAATTTTAGATATAAATTAGATAGGTCGCACAGCACGAGTTCAGGGGCTGTAATTTCATTACCAAATAATAATATAAAAGATTTTTCAACGGTATTACATTATAAAAGATATAAAACCAATGATAGCATTACGTCTGCACCGATGCTTTTAAAAACGGCAAAAGCAAGAAGCTTGTTTGGCAAGGCTAAGACTATCAAACAATTTGAAGCAGAACTACCTGTACAGGCATCAGCCGGAAAAATGTCTTATTTTATTACCGGTAAAATAGGAGAGAAGTCCTTTAGAATCCCTGAGGACAAACAAGAAAATATTGTTTTACGCTACAAAGATGATGTACCACTGTGGATATTATTACCTCACATATTCTTTATGTTTTTTTCGGTAATATTTGGCATGCGTGCCGGATTAAGCGCCATTTTTGATCCCAAAACGATGAGAAAATGGGCTGTTACCGCCCTTATAGGTATGACCATTGGCGGTATGATGCTTGGACCAATCGTTCAAAAATATGCTTTTGGTGAATATTGGACAGGTTATCCTTATGGAAAAGATTTTACCGACAATAAGATGCTCATTATGTGGCTTGTTTGGTTAATTGCCGTTTTGATTGTTGGATTTAAAAAGACAAAAAAAGAAAATACCAAAAGAATTGTGGTTGTATTGGCCGCCATAGTCATGACTATTACATATTTAATACCGCACAGCATGGGTGGTTCTACTTTGGATTACAGCAAAGTAGATCAAGGAATCAACCCAAAAGAAGCTATTAAAACCGGCGCTGAATAAAATTTCTGTAGATATATAAAAAAGACGTAGCATTTGCTACGTCTTTTTATGTATGTTTATGATCAACCAAAAATAACTATTGATAATTATAAGTTAAACACCTTTTTTATTTCATCCACTTTATCTAGTTTTTCCCAGGTAAACAATTCCACTTCAATATCGTTAGACATCATTTTCCCTCCGGTATAGTCATAACGTTCAAAGTGTTTCGTTATTTTTTTGGGCGTACGTCCAAAGTGACCATAAGCAGCTGTTTCGGTATAGATTGGTTTGCGTAGCTGTAAAGTATTTTCGATTCCGGCAGGTGTTAAATCAAAGATTTCTTGTAATTTTTGAGCAATTTCATTATCTGACATTTTCACTTGGGCGGTTTGGTAAGTATCGACAAATACATTTACCGGTTTGGCAACGCCGATGGCATAAGCCACTTGTATCAATAATTTTTCAGCAACGCCCGCAGCAACTAAGTTTTTGGCAATATAACGTGTCATGTAAGCGCCGCTTCGATCCACTTTACTAGGGTCTTTTCCCGAGAAAGCACCACCTCCGTGAGCACCGCGACCACCATAAGTGTCCACAATTATCTTTCTACCGGTTAGTCCCGCATCGCCGTGTGGTCCACCGATGACAAATTTTCCGGTCGGATTAACCAATAATTTATAATCATAGAATAGGGGATTCAATTCAGGAAAATCACATAACAATTTGGTTATCAATATATTTTGAATATCCTCCTTAATTTTTTGTAGCATTACATCATCATTCTTATCAAATGGATCATGTTGTGTCGATACGACAATTGTATCAATTTTTATGGGCTTGTGCTGATCATCATATTGAATGGTTACTTGACTTTTTGCATCGGGGCGGAGGTAAGTCATTTCCAGTCCGTCCTTGCGAATTTCTGCTAATTTTTGTACCAATTTGTGCGAAATATCCAAACTTAAAGGCATAAAATTCTTGCTTTCGTTACTTGCATAGCCAAACATCATTCCTTGATCGCCGGCACCTTGCGCCTCCTTTGTTTTTCTAACCACGCCTTGATTGATGTCTTCCGATTGGTCATGAATAGCCGATAAAACCCCCAATGATTTATAAGAAAAATAATAATCGTCCTTGGTATAACCAATACTTTTGATGGTTTCTCTCGTTATTTTTTGAACATCGACATAAGTTTTGCTTTTAACTTCACCGGCAACCACAACTTGTCCGGTGGTGACAAGTGTTTCAATGGCTACTTTTGATTCTTTGTCAAAAGCCAAAAAATTGTCGAGTAAATGATCCGAAATTTGATCGGCTACTTTATCGGGATGTCCTTCCGATACAGATTCTGAAGTAAATAAATACATATTTTCACTTTTAATTGTTAAATAACTCATTATCAATAAATTAAAAAAATACTTTTCATTAATTGATAAACATTAAACTATAAAACAAGTGGAAATGACTGTAAAATAAGCAATTTTTAGCATTTTTTGTAAAGGTTGCAAGCAGTCAAATCTATCCTTTTTATAGTGATGCAAATGTAAAATAAAAAATTAACTTGAGTATATAAATAAGTTAAAAATTTGATTTGATTTAAAAACAAAGATTTTTTTATCAAAATACATATAAAATACAGTTTTTTAAAAAAGAAAATATGTATTTTTGGTACAATAAATCTAAAAAAAATTCATTGATGAAAACTGTATTGATAACCGGTGCTACTAGTGGAATTGGAATGGCAACTGCCAAACGATTGGCAACAGAAGGCTTTAAACTTATATTAACCGGCAGGAGGGAAGCACGTCTTACAGCACTAAAAGAAAGTTTGTCTAAACAAACCGAAGTACTGACATTAAATTTTGATGTAAGAGATAAAGAGTTGGTTTTCAAATCATTGCAAAGCTTACCGGAGGCTTTTAAAAATATAGATGTATTGATAAATAATGCCGGAAATGCACACGGATTAGGCCCAATAGACCAAGCAGACATTGATGATTTTGAAAGTATGATAGACATCAATGTCAAAGGACTTTTATATGTTTCAAAAGCCATTATGCCACAAATGGTCGCACGAAAGTCAGGTCATATTGTCAATATTGGTAGTATTGCAGGCAAGGAAGTTTATCCAAATGGAAATGTTTATTGCGCCAGCAAACATGCAGTCGATGCCATAAGCAAAGCCATGCGTATCGATTTGAATGCTCATGGAATTCGCGTAGGAGAAATAAATCCGGGTTTAGTCGAAACGGAATTTAGTTTGGTGCGTTTTAAAGGCGATGCACAAAAAGCCAAAAGTGTTTATGAAGGCTACAAAGCTTTGCAAGCCAAAGATATTGCCGATTTAATCCATTTTATGATAACAAGACCGGCACATGTCAATATTGCAGAAGTTTTAATCTTGCCAACGGCACAAGCCAATGCCGTAACATTACACAAGGAATAGGTAATCCATTATACATTATATATTAACCAATTTAAGCTTGTGAAGTGGTATAAATATTTTCAAATATCCTATTTAACATAATATAAATTATAGGACAAAAAGAATATCGATTATTTTAGCACATTCAATTCCCTAAATATTGGATATTACGTACATAAAATAAATATTTTGTAAATATGCCATTCTCGCACAAAATAATTGAAAAATTTTTGTACTTTAGATTTTTATTTGTAATCTGAAAAAAAAATTGACT
>JANTGO010000094.1 GCA_024763015.1 Flavobacteriaceae bacterium | reverse complement strand
GAGAAAATAAGTAACATATTGAGGCTTGTTATTTTTTATGACGTTTCATATGTTATAATATAGGCTAACAACAAATCAAAAAAATCCTGCAAATCATCATAATTTGCAGGATTTTTTTGTTATTCGTAGGTGTTTTTTTACCACTGGGAATATAGCGGTTTAGTAATTAGATGGCATTGCCATAACGCCATCGATTACATCGATAAAAATATCTTTTAGTCTATGTGTTTTTACGGCTTCTTTTAGCGCTTCGATCGGAATGATATCTTCCTGATTTAGTACATAGGTAACAGCTGCTAAAGCCGTACTTTTACGGTTTGCCATTTTGCTGAAAGGTACTGTGATGGCATTGGGAAATTGTGCCTTAAATTCGTCAGTTGCCAATTTTTCGTCGATGTAAATTTTACTATTATTGTTTAATTTACTACTTACTTTGATTAATCCGTCTTGTGTTACAATAATAAAAAAATCGGGATGGGGCAAGCCGGTAAAGTTTATTTTTTGATGGTCAAAAATTACTTCCGCTACCGAAAAACCTGTGCCAACCGTAATAGGATATTCTCCTTTCATCGTGCTTTCCAATCCGGCATAGATACCTGCCATCGCTAAGAAACGGGCTACTGATTGTGCGCCGCCACCGGCACTTCCTGCAATCAAGATGCCTTTTCGTTCTTTTAAATCCGATTGATATTTTTTCTCGATTAACGGCGTGCTTTCTAGCAAGGATTTTACTTGGGCATCCTTGATTTTTGTAGCCGGACGTTCATGCTCTAGAATGTTTTCCGCTTCGACAACGTTTGCCAATTCGTTCATGCGTTTCATTCCGTAAGAAGGACACAAACTTGCCGCTTCCACTATCGAAAATCCTTCGGTTTCAATGGCTTTTTTAAGCGTATCTTTTATTTTGTTAGGTGCGTTGACTCTTACGGCAAATCTCGCACCGGATGCATGTGTTAATTGAATGAGGTCAAAGGGTGGAATATCTTTTTCAAAATCGATGATTTCTTTAAATTTTTGTGTAGAAAGTCCACTGATTTGTCCGCCGGTCATACCATACAACAGGTTGTTAAGGACGATCAAAGTCATATCTACGTTTCTTCTTGCCGCTTCCAAGATATGTTGCAGTCCAATGGTAGCACCACCATCACCGATAAAGGCAATGACTTTTTTACCTTTTTTTTGCGCCAATCCCATAGCAACACCCAATCCCAATGCAGGTGAACGCCCATGTAATCCGTGAATGGTATGTGTAGCAAACAACGGATCGATTAACCCGCTACAACCTATATCGCTTACAACAGCAATATCCTTGGCGTCGTAATTTAGTTCTTGGAGCGCTTTGTTTAATGCATTTATGGTGATTCCATGTCCACATCCGGGGCAAAAAGGAAATTTCTTATCGGTTAAAAATGTATTTTTTTGTGTCATTTTGTTGTAATTAAAATATTGATAAATAGATATTTAACATATCTAAATGTTTACATAACAGCTATGATTTCTTCGGGTGTAATCATATTACCCATTTTATTGACCTGCTTGATTTTTTGCAAAGGACGAACGCCAAAAAGAATTTCTTTATACTGTCCCGTTAGGTTTTCTTCTGCAATGATGACCTCTTCGTATTGGTCAATCATTTCATAAATTTTTGGATTGACTGGTAATAGAGATTTTACAACCAGCAAATCGACTTTTTTACCATCGAGTCGGGTTTTATTAATGGCGTCTCGTGCAGCATCTGCCGTGATCCCCCAAGTAATCAATAGTTGTTTGCTACCTTCTTGTTGGTCTAAATCGTAGGTGGTTAATTCATCGATTCGTTTGATGAATTTGTCTTGCAATCTTTTTGTATTTGCCAAGGCTTCCGGATCGTTCTTTCGGATATTGGCGTATTCATCGTGTGTAGATGCCGTAATTCTGGTCAAATGTTGGTCATTACCAAGGGGTAAAAATGGTGGAACCATCGACTCATTGGCTTCATAAGGTTTGTATTCGCCTTTGATTTCAGGTATAGTTCTTTCTACTTTATCGATGTGTTTTAATCGGTTTAGGTCAAAAGATTTTTGGTACATAACCATTTCTTTTGAAGTCAATAAAAATACCGGTGTACGGAATTTTACAGCAGTTTTTACGGCTTTTTCGGACAATTCCCACATGTCTTCAAAACTGGCAGGCGAAAAAACAGGAACCGGATAACCGCCTGATATAATGCCTTTTAAGATAGCCAAATCACCTTGTGCGCCTGTAGTAGCCGATCCGGTACTCGGCCCCAATCGTTGGGTAATGATAATGACCATAGGTACTTCCATCGCAAATGCCATGTTGATGCTTTCGACCATCAATGCAATGCCGGGGAATGCCGATGAAGTGGCGGGCAAACGTCCGGCAGCTGATAATCCTGCCATCCATTGAAGGGTTGTTATTTCATCCGGAGCTGCATAAAATTGAGGAAAACGTTCTTTACCATATTTATACATCCAGTTCGAAGGGGTGATAGGGTATGCCACAAAAGTGTCAACGCCAGCTTGTGCTAATGCTTCAATCATTAGCTTAGACCCATCAGTTAATGCTATTTTTTTTGTTTCCAATGTTTTATAATTTAAGTGCACAAATATATATATTTATCTTTTTGTTCTTGCTGATAAAATTGTTTTATTTTAATATTTTACAAGAATTTCAGTTGATTTTTTTAGAATAGTTGACGGATTATTATAAATTTTCCAAATGCGTATTTTCTATAAAATCAATAGATGCCGAAATGTCCTTTTGTAAAATACGGTCTTCTTCAATAAATGATACATTTTTACGATATGATTTTACCAATGCTTGCAAGAATGGAGAGGTTTTGTGTTTTCTGAATTCCAATGCTTGTACAGCCGTTAAGAGTTCTATTGCCAATACCCGTTGTACATTGTCAACCACTCTAAGTGCTTTTGTAGCAGCATTTGCACCCATACTGACATGATCTTCTTGTCCGTTGCTAGATTCGATTGAATCAACACTTGCCGGTGTCGAAAGTTGTTTGTTTTGGCTCACAGCGCTTGCCGAAGCGTATTGCGGAATCATCAAGCCTGAATTTAATCCGGGATTGTTGACCAAAAATGGTGGTAGATTGCGTTTGCCACTGATGAGCTGGTAGGTTCTCCTTTCAGATATATTGGCGATCTCGCTCATGGCAATGGCAAGCATATCCAAAGCCAACGCGAGTGGTTGTCCATGAAAATTTCCACCGGAGATAATTCTATCTTCATCGGGAAAGATTAGCGGATTATCGGTTACGGCATTTATTTCGTTGACCAGTGTACGTTCTATATATACGATGGCGTCCTTGCTGGCACCGTGAACTTGCGGAATGCAGCGAAATGAGTAAGGATCTTGTACATGTTTTTTATCTTGAGCCAAAATTTGGCTGTCTGACAAGATTTCTTTTACAAATTTAGCTGTTTGTATTTGTCCTTGATGCGGACGTGTTTGCTGCACCAATGCGTCAAAAGGTTCAATGCGTCCGTCAAAGGCATCTAGAGATAAAGCAGCAATAACATCGGCAAAATATAGCAGTTTTTTAGTTTTAAAAAGGCTGTATATACCGTAGGCAGACATAAATTGCGTGCCGTTGAGCAATGCCAGTCCTTCTTTTGCTTGAAGTGATATTTTTTTCCAACCGAATTTTTTCAATATTTCATCTCCGGAATAAATTTTTCCTTCAAATTCAGCTTCACCTTCACCAATTAAGGGTAGCGATAGATGCGCAAGCGGTACGAGGTCTCCTGACGCACCCAAAGATCCTTGACGATAGACAATGGGATATACTTCGTTGTTGTATAAGGCAATAAGCAATTCAAGTGTTGCAAGCTGTGCGCCCGAATGTCCTTTTGATAAGGATAATATCTTGAAAAGCAACATTAACTTTACAATTTCATTGGGTACGCGTTTGCCAATTCCACAGGCGTGACTGCGCACCAAATTTTCCTGAAGTAGGTTGATCTGCTTATCATCAATTTTGATATTATGCAAAGCGCCAAATCCGGTATTGATTCCGTAAATGGGCTTTTTTGATACTTTTAATTTGTGGTCCAGAAAATTTCTAGCTTTTTTGACTTTTTCTTTACTCTCGTCTGATAGTTTTATCTTTTGGTTATTGACATAGATTTGCCATACATCATTTAAAGATAGAAAACCTGAGTTTATGATAAGTTCTTTCATGTGTTTACAATTATGTTTTTGTTATAAATAGATATGTAAGCAAAAATTATCAGGCTATTTTATGATTTTCTACGATGCCTTTTTCTTATATGCTTGTCATTATTATGGTAGCCAAATATACAATTTTTGATTCGATACCAAAGTGATTTTATATCAAAAAATCAATTTAAACTACTTGTTTTGGTGTTTTGGTAGCAAACAAATATAGTCACTTAAAAATTCATCCTGTTACTATAAACATTTACGATTTGTGTAAATAGATAAATTTTATTTGAGCTATAAAAAAATACTATTTAAAATGATTTTAAATAACAAAAATGTTTGTATATTTGTTTCCTAAAAATTACATATAAATGCAATCAAAAGAAGCGCATCAAGATAAAGTATTAAAAGAGGTAACCGAACAGGAGTACAAATATGGTTTTTCCTCGGACATCGAAATGGAGCAATTTCCAAAAGGTTTAAATGAAGATATTATTAGAAAAATTTCGGCAGCCAGAAATGAACCGGATTGGGTTTTGGAATTTAGATTAAAATCATACAGAGCATGGGTAAAAATGGAAATGCCCGAATGGGCACATTTGCAGATTCCGGAAATTGATTTTAATGATTTAATCTATTATTCAAAGCCAAAACCTAAGAAGAAACTCGAAAGTTTAGATGAAGTTGACCCGGAGATTTTGGAAGTTTATAACAAATTAGGTATTCCGCTTGACGAGCAAAAAGCTTTGGCAAATGTAGCGGTCGATGCCGTATTGGATAGTGTTTCGGTTAAGACTACTTTTCAAAAAGAATTAAAGGAACGCGGTATTATTTTTTGCCCGATTAGCGATGCTGTAAGGGATTATCCCGAACTGGTCAAGGAATATTTAGGTTCGGTGGTGCCTTATTCGGATAATTATTATGCGGCTTTAAATTCGGCTGTTTTTACGGATGGTTCTTTTGTGTATATTCCAAAAGGTGTTAAGAGTCCGATGGAATTGTCGAGTTATTTTAGAATTAATTCGGCAGGCACCGGTCAATTTGAGCGTACATTGGTCATTGTTGAAGAGGGAGGCTATGTGAGTTACTTGGAAGGTTGTACAGCGCCGCAACGCGATGAAAATCAGTTGCATGCCGCCGTGGTCGAATTGATTGCCAAGAAGGATGCTGAAATAAAATATTCGACGGTTCAAAACTGGTATCCGGGCAATAAAGACGGAAAAGGCGGTATTTTTAATTTTGTGACCAAACGCGGTATCTGTAAGGGTAATCATTCAAAAATTAGTTGGACACAAGTAGAAACCGGATCGGCAATTACTTGGAAATATCCTTCGACTATCTTGAAGGGTGACCATTCCATTGCTGAGTTTTATTCGGTAGCTGTAACCAATAATCACCAACAGGCAGACACGGGTACTAAAATGATTCATATAGGTAAAAACACTAAAAGTACCATTATTAGTAAAGGTATTTCTGCCGGAAAAAGTCAAAATTCGTATAGAGGATTGGTCGATGTAAAACGAAGCGCTATCAATTCTAGAAACTATTCGGTTTGCGACTCCTTATTGATGGGTGACCAGTGTGGGGCGCATACTTTTCCATATATCGATGTTGAGAATAAATCATCAGTGGTGGAGCACGAAGCAACGACCAGCAAGATATCCGAGAATCAATTGTTTTATCTACAACAACGTGGTTTGGACGAAGAATCAGCTATCAATATGATTGTCAACGGTTATGCCAAAGAAGTTTTAAATCAATTACCTATGGAATTTGCCGTTGAAGCCCAGAAATTACTGGAAATTAGTCTGGAAGGTAGCGTCGGGTAATTTTTAATGTGAAAATTTTTAATAAGAAAAAAATAAATAATGAATCCAATTTTAGAAATAAAAAATTTACACGCCGGAATTGGTGGTAAGGAAATATTAAAAGGACTTAATCTAACAGTGAATCCCGGAGAGGTTCACGCGATAATGGGACCTAATGGAACGGGAAAAAGTACCTTGGCAAACATCATTACCGGAAGAGAAGGTTATGAAGTTACCGAAGGAGAGATTATCTTTAAGGCTAAAGACATTTTATCGCTTGATCCAGAAGAGCGAGCGCTTGAAGGTATTTTTTTAGGATTTCAATATCCGGTAGAAATTCCCGGTGTCAGTATGACCAATTTTATGAAAGCGGCTATTGATGCCAAAAGAAAATACAAAGGTTTGGATCCGATTAAACCGGGGGAATTTTTAAAAATGATGCGTGAAAAACAAGCTTTGGTCGATATTCCCGATAAGATTAAAAACAGATCGGTCAATGAAGGTTTTTCGGGCGGTGAGAAGAAGAAAAACGAAATTTTTCAAATGGCCATGCTCGATCCCGATTTAGCCATTTTGGATGAAACCGATTCGGGTTTGGATATTGATGCACTGCGTTCGGTTGCCGAAGGTGTTAACAAATTACGAAGCAAAGACAACGCATTTATCGTTATTACGCATTATCAACGTTTGCTCGATTATATCGTGCCGGATATTGTACATATAATGTATGACGGAAAAATTGTGAAATCCGGAGACAAGGAATTGGCACTCGAATTGGAAGAAAAAGGATACAAATTGGTAGAATAGTATTTGTCAATTAAGTTTTGACAAGCAAAGAACTTTTAACTATAAATAATGTATCGACTCGGTTTGATAAAAGTGGTTTGGGTTCTAAAAATCGATGAATAATGAAATTACAAGACAATATCATAGAATATATAAATGAAAATCAAGCTTTGCTCAATGATAGTTTTCCTGATTTTATCAAGGATATTCGTACAAAAGCACAGCAAGATTTTATCAAGAAAGGTTTTCCTTCGCAAAAGAATGAAAAATGGCGCAGGACCAAGCTCAAAAATATTGCCGATCAATATTATCATCCTGGTATCAATATGATATTTGATAAAGAATTGAAATGGGAATCTTGTGTGGTGCCGGAGTATGATAGGGCTGTTGCTTTGGTTAACGGGCATTATGTAGCCGAGAAAATATTAGAAGTCTTGCCCAACGGCATTGTAATAGGTAGTCTGCAAGCGGCTACTGAGAAGTATCCGGATTTGGTAAAGCGCTATTTTAACAAGCTAGTTGCACAACAAAATAAAGCGTTTGACGATTTAAACGCCGCTATGTTTGCCGATGGATTATTCTTGTATGTACCCAAAAATGTACAAGGATTTAGATTACAAATTACCCATAGATTGGATGCTAAAATCGACGCTTTAATCAATGTTAGGAACTTGATTATCTTAGAAGAAAATGCACAAATAGATATGGTTCAGTGCGATGATTCTAACCAACATAGAAGTCATTTTGTAACTTTTAACGCCGAAGTATTTTTGGCAGATAAAGCCAAGTTGAATTGGTATAAATATCAAAATATCAATAATTTATCTGCTATTTTTAGCAACCACTATTATGAAGTTGGCTCGCAGGCAAACTTATACACCAATTTTATAGAACTTAATGGAAAAACGCTTCGTAACGAGCAGTTTGCTCAGATAATTGGCGTTGCAGCAAAAGTAGATTTATATGGCTTATATTTAGCTGATAAATTGCAACAGGTTGATAATGTGATATTTGTATCTCACGACAAGGAAGGAAGTTATAGCAATCAAAAGTTTAAAGGTATTTTGGATGATAGTGCGCGAGGATTTTTTAACGGACAAATTTTGGTAAAGAAAGATGCGCAACAAACCAATGCTTTTCAAAAAAATGACAATATTTTATTAACCGACAAAGCGCGTATCAGTTCGCAACCTTTTTTAGAAATTTATGCCGATGATGTAAGTTGTAGTCACGGTTCGACGACTGGACAAATAGATGAAGATGCCTTGTTTTATATCAGACAACGAGGTATTTCAAAACGCGATGCGCAATTGCTACAATTGTATGCTTTTACGGGAGAAATAATCGATGCGATTAAAATTCCCGAATTGATAGAGCCAACAAAAGATTTGGTTAAAAAGAGGTTAAATGGTAAGTTGGATGTGTGTGAGGATTGTATCTTGCAATGTCAAACGCGCACATAGTTTTCATACCAATTAGATTTCAAAATATTTTTTTGTTTTACAATCTTCAAAAGTTAGGCATAGCCGTAGTTAGGCTTAGATTTTTAAGTGAATAAAAATGGAAAAAGATAAAGAAAGTATCTAGTATTTTGGTGTTTAAATGGTATTAGTTGTTTTTGTTTCCTTAACTTTGCGGTTGGCACTGCGTGAGGGATAGTAGCGGTATGATGTGATAAAGTGCCCTAATATTTGTGGCAAACGGCTGCGACCGAAGGAAGCTCACGGATTGCCATACAAATATAGGTGCAATTTGAATAAAATATGAGCGGATAGCCCGACCCGAGGATTTGGCGGCGGAAATAGGGAAGGGGCACGCCCAAATAAATAAAAAAATATGAGTATTAAAGAAAAAGAGCGTTTGTTGTTGGGGGATTTTGATATGTTGCCCGACTGGAACGATAAGTATAATTACATTATGGATATGGGTATAGAATTACCCTTGCTCAGCGATGATGAAAAGAATGATGGAAATATTGTAAAAGGTTGTCAATCTGCGTCTTGGCTAAAAGTAGCGCAGCGTGATGGCAAGCTTTATTTCAAGGGTGACAGCGAAGCAATTTTGGGTAAAGGCGTCATAGCGATGTTGCTTAATTTGCTCAATGGTGCTTCGGCGGAAGAGATTGCAGATTATGATTTTGGCTTGGTGGATAATATAGATTTGCCCAATCATTTGTCGCCTACCAGAAAAATGGGTTTGGAATCGATTATGAAACGGATTCATGAGTTGGCAGAGGGTTTTACTAAAAATTAAAAAAATATGGAATCAAAAATACCAAAAAAAGTACTAGAAGATGCAATTGTGCAGCAATTAAAATTGATTTATGATCCCGAAATTCCGGTTGACATTTACAATTTGGGCTTGATTTACGATATTGATATCGATGATGAAAACAATGCAAAAATCTTAATGACGCTTACAGCACCCAATTGTCCGGTGGCTGATTCGTTGCCCGAAGAAGTAAAAACACGCGTTCAAGCGACTGCCGGCATCAATAATGCGGAAGTAGAATTGACTTTTGACCCGCCTTGGACAAAAGATTTTTTGAGCGAAGAAGCTAGGTTGATGCTGGGAATGATGTAGTTAACTATCTGCAAAAAAAAAAGCCTTATATTATTTTGTCAAATTTAAAATAGTTTATATATTTGCACGCCTAATAAGAAATAGATCCGGTAGCTCAGTAGGTAGAGCATCTCCCTTTTAAGGAGAGGGTCCTGAGT
>JANTGO010000093.1 GCA_024763015.1 Flavobacteriaceae bacterium | reverse complement strand
TGTTTAAGATGCGCACTGACATTGGCATCAATAATGTTTAAGAAATAAACCAAAACCGTTATTAACAAGGATGTATCCCGTTGCTTTTTGTAAAAAGTCAAGGCGCTAATCAAAACACTTTTACTATATGCCGGGTAAGCATCAGGGCGTCCGTTTATCCTATCAAAATAAGCTTGCCTATAGCCTAAATATTCATTATTGTTGGCAACATAAAAATATACACCCGCACCCATAGCAGCATAAACTACAGGAACTTTCCAATATTGTTTGTTGTAAATCTGTCCCAATCCGGGTAATACCGCAGAATAAAAAGCCGCTTGTGAAGGCGCTAAAATGTTATAGGGATTATTTTGCTTTTGCAAATTCCCTTGCACATGTAAACTATCGATTATTTTAGACGGAATAGAATCTCTTTGACCAAAAACACTTCCGGCCAGTAAAGAAAAGACTAATATGAAAAGTGATTTTTTTATTTGAATATTTTTTGAATTTCAAGCAGTTCTTCTTCTGAAGCAAAAGGAATACTGATTTTACCTTTTCCCGTATTGGAAATACTGATTTTTACTTTTTTATCAAATTTTTCGGAAAGTTCCTTTTCTACTTGTTTTACAGTAGCAGGCACCGCTTTTTTAGTCGGTTTAATCGTCAAAATCTTACCTTCTCTAAATTTTTTAACCAAATCTTCTGTTTGACGTACCGAAAGATTATCCTTGATAATTTTTTCATAAAAATCAATTTGTACTTTTTGATCTTCAATATTAATTAAAGCACGACCGTGTCCCATCGATACAAAACCATCTCGAATACCTGTTTGAATAATCGGATCTAATTTTAGCAAGCGCAAATAATTGGTAATCGTAGAGCGCTTCTTGCCCACTCTTTGGCTCATTTTTTCTTGGGTCAAATCGAGTTGGTCAATCATTGCTTGAAAAGAGAGTGCAATTTCGATAGGATCCAAGTCTTGTCTTTGGATGTTTTCAACCAATGCCATTTCGAGCATTTCTTGGTCATTTGCCAAACGAATATAAGCAGGAATACGTTCCAATCCGGCTAATTTTGAAGCACGCAAACGACGTTCTCCCGATATCAAATCAAAAGTGTTATCTTTTGCCTTACGAAGTGTAATAGGCTGAATAACACCCAATTGACGAATAGAATTTGCCAATTCTTCAATCGCTTCCATATCAAACTGTGTCCTAGGCTGATGCGGATTGGTATTGATCACATCAATTGGTATTTCTATAATATTTCCAATAACCGAATCAGCGCCTTTATCTTCTGCTGATTTGATTTCATCATTATTTAAAATAGCGGACAATCCCCTGCCTAAACGTTGTTTTTTTGTTGTTTTTGCCATAATTATTGCTTATTCGTTTCCTCTTTTTCGTTATTTCGGATGAGTTCATCAGCCAAATTCAGATAATTAACAGCCCCCTTGCTGGTAGCATCGTAATCTAAAATGCTTTCTCCAAAACTGGGCGCCTCACTTAATCGAACATTTCGTTGAATGACCGTTTCAAAAACCATATCGCCAAAATGTTTGGTAACTTCCTCCACTACTTGATTTGACAATTTTAAACGAGCATCGTACATCGTGAGTAATAGTCCTTCAATGTCTAAATTGGGATTTTGAATTTTTTGAACATTTTGAATGGTATTGAGCAATTTTCCCAAACCTTCTAGCGCAAAATATTCGCATTGAATCGGTACGATAACCGAATCAGCTGCCGTAAGTGCATTCAAAGTAATCAATCCTAAAGATGGCGCACAATCAATGATGATGTAATCATATTTATCTTTAATGTCTTTAATGGCCTCTGCCAACATATATTCTCGTTTGGCTTTGTTGACCAATTCTACTTCAACAGCAACCAAATCGATATGTGAAGGAATCAAATCTAAATTCGGGCTCTTAGTTTTTACAATCGTATCTTTTGCTTCAACTTCATGTTCTAACAATTCGTATGTGCCGGCAGGTGCTTCTTCGATATCAATACCCAAACCCGATGAAGCATTGGCTTGCGGATCTGCATCGATTAATAAAACTTTTTTTTCTAAAACGCCCAAAGCCGCAGCCAAGTTAACCGATGTTGTAGTCTTGCCTACGCCGCCTTTTTGATTGGCTATTGCTATTACTTTACCCATTGTTTGTGTGTCTATTTTTTGAAATGTAAAAATACGATTTTTTTTTATAGGTAAAAATAAGCATCTAAACTTTTTTGATAATTTTAACGGACACCATCTTTATAAGTGCATTTTAAAAACTTGTAATTTGACTCAAATAGATTAACTTTGCTAAATCATTTTTTATACAAAATGCCCCAGCTTTCCATTATCATATTAAATTATAATGTAAAATACTTTTTAGATGCATGCCTGCAATCTGTACAAAAGGCTATTGCCAATTTTGATGCAGAAATCATCGTAGCAGACAATGCCTCAACAGATGGAAGCAAAGAATATTATAAAGATAAATATCCCAATGTCAAATTCTTATGGTTGGATAAAAACGAAGGATTTGCCAAGGGAAATAACCAAGCGGTGCAACAAGCAAAAGGCGAATATTTGCTAATTTTGAATCCCGATACACTGATGGCCGAAAACGTCCTTCAAGTCCTCTTTGACTTTATAAAAGACAAACCTGATTTTGGCATTGTCGGTGGAAAAATGATTGACGGCACCGGACATATTCTGCCCGAAAGCAAGCGTGGTATTCCCACTCCCATTGTTGCTTTTAGCAAGTTGACAAAGCTGTATAAAATCCTTCGGTTTAAACCTTTTCATAATTATTACGCCATGCACCTAAACGATGATAAAAGTGGCAAAGTTGATGTGTTAACCGGGGCTTTTATGTTTATCAAAAAGAATACCTATCAACAAGTTGGCGGTTTTGACGAACAATATTTTATGTACGGCGAAGATATCGATTTATCCTATACCGTATTAAAAAATGGTTTTCAAAATTATTATTGTGCACAAGCCAAAATTATTCATTTTAAAGGAGAGAGTAGTCAAAAAGGTCAACAGTATTTTAATCGATTCTTAAACACGACTTTTCTGTTTCAACAAAAGCATTTTCGGACTTTTCCCGCCCAACAATTCTTAATGAAACTGTTTTTTAGAATTTGGTTATGGTTGCGCATAAAAAAAACAAATAAAACACCCATCCCTGAAACATTTGCTAATGTTTATTATATAGGTAATGATGAAAATTACAAGAATTTAAAAAAGCATTATCCTGAAATCAAACAAATTTCATTAGATGTTGTTCCCAATGACAATAATGCTAAATCCTTGCTTATTTTTGAAAGCGAATCTATTCCCTATTCCAGAATTATTGAACAAATGGAAAAATTAAAAGACCGACAGATTTATTTTCGTTTTTATATACCCAAGAGCCAATTTGTACTTGGAAGCGACACTAAAGACCGGTTGGGTGAAGTTAAATGTCTTTCGTAAATAATTGTAATTTTTTGTTTTCCGCACTTTTTTCATTTGAAAATACAAGAGGTGGCTAAGTGATTTTACGAAGAATGCGTAAAATTGTACCGAAGCCCTGCCATTAAAGTAGAATTGTAGGTCGCCGAGTGATTAGACCGACCAAAGTCGGGCTAATTGTGTCGAGGTGCCTGCACTTCGATACAAATTTTCTTCCTTTCACTCAGAAAATCCACTCAGTGACCTAGGCTTTGTGATTTATAGCACCATCGCAGGTGGTCGAGTGATTAGACCGACCAAAGTCGGGAGAATTGTACCGAGACCCCGTAATTGGAGTAGCATCGAAGGTGGCTGAGTGATTTTACGAAGAGTGCGTAAAATTGTATCGAAGACCCGCAATAAAAATAGAAGAGCAATATAAAAAACAACAATTGTCATTTTTTTCAATAAAATGATTATTTTTGTGCAAAATCAAAATCAATGGCAAAATACAAATTAAGATTACCCAAAATGGGTGAAGGCGTCAACGAAGCTACGCTTACAGCTTGGGTAAAAAATATAGGTGATCAAATCAATGAAGACGATACCGTTTTTGAAGTGGCAACCGACAAAGTTGACTCCGAAGTACCCAGTGAGGTATCCGGCACTTTGGTCGAACGTTTTTTTGAAAAAGATGATGTTATAGCTATTGGAGATGTTGTTGCCATCATTGAGACCGATCAAGAAATCGAAGAAGACGAAGTTGTTGAAATCATTGAAAATCCTGAAGTGGAAAAAATTTCAGAAGCACCTGATACGCAACAAGAAGATACAAATATTGCCAGTAATGCAGATAGTCATCGCTTTTACTCTCCATTGATTAAAAGTATCGTAAAAAAAGAAGGGCTTACGCAAGCAGAACTCGACCAAATTCCCGGTACGGGCAAGGACAACAGATTGATAAAAGAGGATGTATTGGCCTATCTAGAACGCAAAAAATCAGGAAATACACAAATGGCTACTACTGATACAACTGTAACTGCAACTGTTGAAAAATCTCAAGTAAAAAATACGATAACTGAACAAAAATCTATTGTTGCAGAAAACGGAGATGAAATCATAGAAATGGATCGTATGCGCAAAATTATTGCAGATCATATGGTGCAATCCAAGCAAGTATCGCCTCACGTCCAATCTTTTGTAGAAGCTGACGTTACCAAAATCGTGCAATGGCGCAATCAAATAAAAGATAATTTTTACCAAAAAGAAGGTGAAAAAATTACCTTTACACCTATCTTTATCTATTTCATCGTAAAAGCCATTAAAGATTATCCGATGATCAACGTACAAGTATCCGGTAATCAGATTATTAAAAAGAAAAATATCAACATCGGAATGGCGGTAGCACTTCCTAGTGGAAATTTAATTGTACCGGTTATCAAAAATGCCGACCAATTAAGTTTAACCGGCTTGACAAAAGCCGTAAATGATTTGGCAAATAGAGCCAGAGAAAACCAACTCAAACCCGATGAAATTTCGGGCGGCACCTACACCGTTACCAATATGGGAACATTTGGCAATATTGCTGCCTCTGGCATTATCAATCAGCCGCAAGTAGCCTTAATGGCATTGGGCAGTATCAGAAAAATGCCTGCGGTAGTTGAAACCCCCGAAGGCGATATGATTGCCATAAGACAAAAAATGATATTATCACACACCTACGACCACAGAGCTGTCGATGGTATGTTGGGCGGACTTTTTGCCAAACGCGTAGCAGAATATTTGGAAAATTTTGATGGTAATAGTTTGTTGTAGATAATAAAATTTTATGCCATTCTCACTATCATTTTAGAGACGTTGCGGCGCAACGTCTCCAAGATGTACAGGCATAAAAGTCAACCTATTTCTGATCAGATTTTCCTTGCCGTAATTCAGGAAAATCATTAACTTGCCGATGCAATATTCTTGTGTATAATTGCATAAGACATATTTTGCTTATACCAAAATATATAGTTATGAAAAAAATTATCATTTTCCTTTTGTTTTTATTACTGCTAACCGGCGCCTATTTTTTATTAATGCCCTCGAAAAACACTAGTAATAACAACAAACCGGAATCAAAACCACAAAAGCTTGAAAAACCAATATCCAAAACCAAAACTAAAGACAGTCTAATTGACAAACCTGTTGTAATTGATAAGCAAGAAAAAGCAACCAAAGTCAAAATAATAAAGTCAAAACAAAAAAAAACACCCCTCCATTTTACTTGGAAAGACATCGATATAAAACCTATGCCGACCCCCGAAGGGGTTCATTATGTTTTTTCAGGTTTTGACATTATCGACAAGCAAGCTTTGGCAATCGTTGGGCGTTATAGCGATGGAAATTTGCTCAAAATCATTGAGAGTAAGCATCTTTCAAAAATAAAATTGCCTTCCATTCCTTTGGACGTATTGGTAGTTGGCAAAAAAATATATGTTTTAACCCAAAAATTTCTTTGTGTGGTTGAAAACAAAAAAATTTCAAAAAAAATACCCATCAACAATCCGCAAATAATGTTTTATGACAAGTTACTGCTATTTGACGGTAATTTTAACATCCTTATGTCCGATGGGAGCAGTTACCAACTTCAAAATGACCATTTGATTAAACACAAAGCACTCCTCTCAAAGAAAAATCAAGAAATTTGGATTGAAAAATCGGGCAGAAATGCCTTTTTGCTCAAAGCCAATCCTTGTGATAAAATATGCCAAACCGCCAGTTTCCCTAGCGAAATAGGCTCGATCACCCTTGCCGGAGGCACTTCGGATAATATTTATATTTGTATCGATCAATTTTCCGGTGGAAAGCCAGTACATATTAATAGAATCATCAGTAATAGTCAGCAAAATTTTCAAAAAAAATTACTAACTTTACCAAGTGATACTTTTACGTATGTAAAAAATGATTACAAAATAAAAAACAACCGTATTTATTACTTAAAAATTGATGAAAACGGTTTTAAAATCATTCATGATAATGAATAGATGCAAATGGCCTGGAAGCGATACACAATACATCCACTACCACGATGTGGAATGGGGTGTTCCAGTCTATGATGATCAAAAATTATTTGAGTTGCTATTACTCGAAGGATTTCAAGCGGGTTTAAGTTGGTTGACTATTTTGCGAAAACGAGCCGATTTCAAAAAAGCATTTGATAATTTTGATGTTCAAAAGGTTTCAAAATATGATGATAAAAAATTAGAAGAACTCAATCATAATAGAGCGATTATACGAAACAAATTAAAAATAAAAGCAGCCGTTACAAACGCACAAGCATTTATTAGAATACAAGAACAATTTGGGTCTTTTTCTGACTATCTTTGGCAATTTGTCGGACATAAACCCATTCAAAATAATTGGAAAAACGAAGCGGATATTCCGGCTAAAACCGAATTATCTGAAAAAATATCCAAAGATTTAAAAAAACACGGGTTTAAATTCGTCGGTCCGACCATCGTCTATGCTCATATGCAATCATGTGGCATGGTTAACGACCATGTTGTAGATTGTTTCAGACACCAAGAAATAAAAGAAATTAAATAAGTAGCTTAAATTTTTACTATGAAAAAAATTACATTATATATGGCACTCATCGTTTTACTACCTGTTTTTGGGCAACAAATCAGCAGTATAGACGTTATCCAAAACGCCAATGATTTTCTTGATTATCAATGGATTGTATCCAGTGCCAATATTAGCACCGGTACTTATACAAGCGATTATGGCTGTAGCGATGCCACCAGTAAATATGTTGTTACACCCGACTGGGTCAACGATACATCTAGCACCAACAAAACATCAATTCCTTATAAATGGGGCGGTTTTTCTTCGCTTTCCGGATTTCAATCAGGCATTACAAATGGAAAATTTGCAGGCGATATTCAGACACGCCATCCGGGCAACACATCTGTGCATTACTCTTGCGGGACTTCTGCTGCAGTCGGATTGGACTGTTCGGGCTTTACCAGCAGGTGTTTTGAACTGCCCTCACATGTTTCTACTTACGGTATGGCTCATAGTTCTGATTTCGGTAGTTATGCCTCATACAACGATGTACAACCCGGCGATCTTGCCAACCATCCTTCTAGTCATGTCAGACTTATTGTTCATATTAATGCCAATGGTACCGTTAATACCATAGAAGAAGGTGCCGGAAACAATCTATGGCAAGTTTTCCCTAATACTTATTCCACTTCGGGCTTGGTAAATTATGGTTATAACCCACAATACTACGTCCACATGACGCATGACGGCGAAAGCAAACCCGAAAATGATTTGTGTGAAGATGCTACCACGCTCTTAAGCCATGCCTCTTGTCAAGCAACTGCCGGGAATTTGGTCGGTGCTACCGAAGACGCAAATTTAAGCCTTGGTATTTGTGATACTTACACCGGAGCTGATAGCGGAAAAGGCGTTTTTTACAAATTCTTGGCTGTAGAAACAACCGAAAATATAACCCTTACACCACAAACAACCGGTATAGACCCTGTTTTGGTCTTATATTCAGGAAACGATTGTAGCAATTTGACACAAATAGCTTGTGCAAACAATGCCGGTGCCGGCGCACAAGAACAAATTGTCTATACCAACTGTACACCCGGAACATATTATTGGCTTAGGGTTTATAATCATGGGAATAGCACGGTTTCAGAAGGAAATTTTAATATTTGCGTAACCCACTCGCCTACACAACCGGTTTACCTGCAATATAGTTTGGCAGTCTTATCCGACGGTGGTTTTGGTGGTGGCAGTGGCAATGAAGATGATGATATTAATCCGGGCGAAACCATATCTTTAGCCTTACAATTATATAATGCAGGAAATGCCACAGCACACAATGTTTCGGCAAGTATATCCAGTAACGATTCGGATATAAATGTCACCCAAAACTCTATTAATTTTAACGATATTAACAGCAATGCAACAGCCATCAGTATGGGACTGCTGTTTGAGGTCAATAATTTGTGCATGCAAAAAGATACCTATCTTCAAGTAACGATGCATTCAGACGAAGGCACTTGGACACAAGATTTACCCATTCACATCATTACAAACGATGGCGCCGACTTGCGATATGCCGGCAATGTCATACATGACGGAATTGGCGGTGGCATTGGCAATTACAACCAAATTGTCAATCCGGGTGAAGATATTGATATGAATATTAAAATAAAAAATATTGGTAAACAAACCGCACAAAATGTAGTGGCGACACTATCGACTACCGATTCGGACATTAATATTACAGACAATCAAGTCAATCTGGGGAATATTCTCTCAGGAGAAACCATTACCAGTAACGGCGATTTTGATTATAATGTGAGCGCCAACTGTCCCGACAAAGATATAACTTTTAATTTGTTGATATCCAGTACAGAAGGAAATTGGGATGCACATTTTACCATACATGTTTCTAACCCAAGCGATGTGGCTGAAATTGACAAATTACTCTTTAAAGTCTATCCCAACCCGACGCATCATTATATAAATATTCAAAAATTATACAATCAAGATATTCAAAATATCAGCATATATGCTATCAGTGGAAAAAGAGTATATACAAGTGGTCAGGATATGCAAAAAATAGATATAAGCAACTATAAACCCGGATTGTATATACTTGAGATAACAAGCAACAAACAAAGGATAAACAGATTTAAAATCATTATAAATTAAGGATATGAACATCACTTTTCTAGGACATGCAAGTCTATTGATTGAAACCAACGGAAAAAGTATCATCGTTGATCCGTTTATTACGGCAAATCCGTTGGCAGCAGAAAAAATTTCGCTCAAAAATCTCAAAGTAGATTATATTTTACTCACACATGCCCATCAAGATCATGTATTAGATGTAAGAGCCTTACATGACCTAAACCCCGATGCCGTCATTATTTCCAATTTTGAAATTGTTACCTATTTCGCCAATTATGGCATAAACGGACACGCTATGAATCACGGGGGTAGTTGGAACTTTGATTTTGGTAAAATTACCATGGTAAATGCTTGGCATTCCAGTAGTTTTGCCGATGGTACTTATGGGGGTAATCCGGCTGGTTTTGTACTGGAAAGCAATAGAAAATCTGTGTATATCGCAGGAGATACCGGTTTGACTATGGATATGAAGATCATTCCTTTATTTACCAAATTAGACTTGGCTATTCTGCCCATAGGAG
>JANTGO010000092.1 GCA_024763015.1 Flavobacteriaceae bacterium | reverse complement strand
TTTGCATCGACCAAAAAAGTAACAAAAAAGTCTAGGCTTACGAAACTTTTACTAATTTATACGTTTCGCTCCCTAAACAATCTGAACTCGCACTACGTTTCTGCCATCAATCTGGTTTTCAATTATTTGCAAATTCTCATCTCCTATCAAAATTCGTTTATGCTCGAACAGCAGATTGTTTTTAACGTCCGCTCCACTCTAAATTTACATAAAACCTTCGTATGCCGTGGGCAAACCGTGATGGTTCGTGTATAGAAAGATTCTTTGTCTAAAATTACACTTAATTAGATATGCTTTTTAATATTTGGGGGGTACCTGTACGGAAAACAGGAGGTTTTATTACGATGCTTGATTTTTACTTCTAAAATCAAAAATCGTTAATCCTTGTTCATCATTCACTTTTATTCATGCTTGTCTAAAAAATAATTATAATTCGTTGAAATACAAGAATTCGCAAATAATCTTAATAGATTTTTTGACTTATTTGTTAATACGTCTGCCCTGTAATATTTGAGTGTCCCTGTGCGGAAAATAGGAAAAATTGATTACTTTTGCATACGAAGTGTCAGTCAGAAAACACGCTATAAAAAACAAAACATCATGTCAACTCCTATCATATCACCCTCAATATTATCGGCAGATTTTGCAAATCTAGCACCTACTTTTAAGATGCTTAATCAGAGCAAAGCCGATTGGATACATTTGGATATCATGGATGGAAATTTTGTACCCAACATCAGTTTTGGTATGCCGGTAATTAAAAGTTTACGAAAATTGAGCAGCAAGACTTTTGATGCACATTTGATGATCGAACAACCAGAGCGCTATATCCACAATTTTAAAACCATTGGCGTGGATGTTTTAACGGTGCATTACGAAACACAAATTCACCTTAACCGAACCATTGATTTGATTAAGCGAATCGGCATGAAAGCCGGCGTAGCACTCAATCCGCATACTCCGGTTAGCTTACTAAAAGATATTATACAAGATGTTGATTTAGTACTTATTATGTCTGTAAATCCGGGCTTTAGCGGACAAAAATTCATTGAAAATACCTATCAAAAAATAGCAGAAACCAAAAATCTTATCGCACAATCACAATCCAAGGCGCTGATACAAGTAGATGGCGGTGTCAACCAAGAAAACGCCCCAAAATTAGTAGCAGCAGGTGCTGATGTATTGGTAGCAGCCAGTTATATTTTTCACCACCAAGATCCTTTGGAAGCTATTAATAATTTGAAATATTTTTAGAAAAGAGTTTTGTGTTGTTTAGACTTTATATCAAGTGAAGGTTTGCTTTGATGTGTTAATAATTTGCTATAAATAATTGGTATTTGCCTCAGTAGCTTTTAGTTAAATATGTTCACCGGAAAATGCTAGGCTTATCAATTGGACACAAGCTGAGACAAAGTATAAATTCACAGTTATCTATGACCATCAGTGAATAATTTCACGTAATAGTATAACTTTTGGTGAATTTATTCACAAAAAATAAAGAAAGTATCAAGTGTTTTGATGTTTAAATGGTATAATATAAAGCCTATATCACCGTAAAAAATCTGCAAAATCACTTTCGTACAGGCGCAAAATATTACGAAACACACTGTACAGACGTTTTGCAAAACGTGTCTACAAATCAGAATGTGTAATTATGATACAAATACAACACATCATATCTGTACAAATATAGGTCTGTAAAATTTCACAGTACTTTTGCATAAATATTGCATCTTTTTTTCAATTTTACCACACAAAAACCTATCTTTGCACCAATAAATTTAAAGAATTTTTTATGGCAAATTTAGCTGATTATCTTCCGCAAGTTAGAAGAGATATCGTAAGAATGGTGCACGATGTGCAATCCGGACATCCGGGTGGGTCCATGGGAACCGTGGAATTTTTTACTGCATTGTTTCACAAAATAATGGATATCAATCCTGAAAATTTTAAAATAAACAGCACCGGTGAAGATGTTTTTTTACTCTCAAACGGACATATAACACCTGTGTATTACAGCACCTTAGCACGTAGAGGTTATTTCCCGATAAGCGAATTAAGCTCTTTTAGAAGATTGGGTTCCAGACTACAAGGACACCCTTCTGTACACGACGGATTGCCGGGTATTAGAATTGCCAGTGGCTCTTTGGGTCAAGGATTGTCCGTAGCGCTAGGCGTGGCACAAGGAAAAAAAATTAACAATGATAAGCACCTGGTTTACACGCTACACGGCGATGGTGAATTGCAAGAAGGACAAATATGGGAGGCTGTTTTGTATGCCGGTGCTAAAAAGGTGGATAATTTAATCGCAACGGTGGATTATAACAATGCACAAATCGATGGAAAAGTAGATGATGTTCTTTCATTAGGCAATTTACGCGCAAAATTTGAAGCTTTTAATTGGCATGTAATCGACATCAAAGAAGGCAATAACTTGGATGCTGTCATCGCGGGATTGGAAGAAGCTAAAAATCAAACAGGCAAACAAAAACCCGTAGCGGTTTTACTCCATACAAAAATGGGTTATGGCGTTGATTTTATGCAAGGCGATTATCACTGGCACGGAAAGCCATTTAACGATGTACAAAGAGATCAGGCACTGGCGCAATTAAAAGAAACGCTTGGAGATTATTAAGTATCCCTAAAACATTAAAATTATGACAAAATATACATATTCCGATAAAAAAGATACACGTTCCGGTTTTGGCGATGCCATTACCGAACTAGGAAACCAAAATGAAAAAGTCGTTTGCTTAACCGCCGATGTGACCGGTTCTGTAAAAATGGGCACTTTTGCCAAGCAACACCCCGAACGCTTCTTTAATGTAGGTATTCAAGAGGCCAATATGATTGGCATGGCTGCCGGTTTTAGCCTCGAAGGGAAAATTCCTTTTGCCAGTACGTTTGCAGAATTTATTTCGGGACGCGTTTATGACCAAATCAGACAATCGGTCGCATATTCTGAAAAAAATGTAAAGATTTGCGCTTCGCATTCCGGTTTAACCGTAGGAGAAGATGGTGCAACCCACCAAGCTCTGGAAGATATTGGCTTGATGAAAATGCTTCCGAATATGGTGGTGATCAACCCTTGTGATTACAACCAAACCAAAGCTGCCACCCTTGCCATTGCCCAATATGAAGGTCCTGTTTATCTGCGTTTTGGTCGTCCTAAAGTACCCAATTTTACACCTGATAATCAGGTATTTGAAATTGGCAAAGGCATTCAGTTAAACGAAGGAAACGACGTCAGTATTTTTGCCACCGGACATTTGGTTTGGGAAGCCATCCAAGCAACCGAAAAATTGGAAAGCGAAGGTATTCATGTCGATTTAATCAACCTGCATACCATCAAACCTTTAGATGCTAATATGGTCATCGATTCAGCTAAAAAAACCGGTGCTGTTGTGAGCTGTGAAGAACACAACCGCTTGGGCGGAATGGGTGAAAGCATCTCGGGACTATTGGCACAAAATCAGCCTACACCACAAGAATTTGTAGCTGTAAATGATGTATTTGGCGAGTCGGGTACCGGAGAAGAACTCATGCACAAACACGGCTTGGATGCCGAAGGCATTTACAAAGCGGTCAAACGCGTTTTGGCAAAAAAATAATTTCTGATGAATGAATTGCTGAGTTTTGGTATTCTGACCTTTACCTCGTTTTTTACGCTGATTAATCCGATTGGCACCATGCCCATTTTTATGACCATGACGGCTGATTTGGATCAAGAGCATCGTGTAAAAACAGCTAAAAAAGCTTCTATCATTGCTTTTTTTACGCTTTTGTTTTTTGCCTTTTCAGGTCAGTTGTTATTTAACTTTTTTGGCATTTCGGTCAACAGTTTTAGAATTGTAGGTGGGGTTATCTTCTTTTTGATGGGAATGGACATGCTTCAAGCCCGATTGGGAAAAGTAAAAATTCAATCATCTGAAATAAAAACTTATGTCAACGACATATCGGTTACACCGCTTGCCATCCCTATGATTTGCGGACCGGGCGCCATTACCAATGCCATCGTCTTGATGGAAGATGCCAAAAGTGTCGAACAAAAAGTTGTATTGGTCAGCGTCATATTTTTGGTTTTATTGCTTACATATATCATTCTGTTCAGCTCGTCAAAAGTTACAAAATTGCTGGGAGATACCGGCAACAATGTACTCATGCGCCTTATGGGACTCATCGTAATGGTGATTGCCGTCGAATTTTTCTTCAGCGGACTTAAACCTATTATTATAGACATCATTAAAAGTACCCAATAATTTTTAGTTACTTTTGTACCATGGATATCAGTAAGAACACATCGCATATCAAACAACTCGTCGAGACGCTACGAAAGGACAAAAAGCTAAAAAAAGGCTTGGAAAAAGCGCAGGTAAAAAAACTTTGGACAGAATTAATGGGTAAAAGCATTGAAAAATACACCTCAAATGTTACTTATAAACAAGGGGTGCTTACGGTATATCTAACCTCTTCTGCCTTGCGAGAGGAATTAAGCAGGGGAAAAGATAAAATCATTAATTTAATGAATGAACATTACGGCAAAAAAGTCATCAATAAAGTAATTTTAAAATAAGCGTATAAAATCGTATTTTTACCGGACAAAAAAATAGGAATTTGGGGATTAAGGAACGTATATTAAAAAAGCATATTAAAAAAATGATCACGCAAACCGAACAACGGTCTGCCCTAGTCAAGCCTATCAAACAAATAGCTATCTTAAACAATACCACCTCAAAACTGGATTTTAAAAATTTGAAATACATTCAGAAATCATTGGGTATTTCGAGCGATAACTTTTCTATTTTTACCATCAAACAAAAAAACGACAACTACAATGAATTGCGCGGTATCTTTGCCACCAAAGATGACATCAGTGCTTTTGGAAAAATTAAAAGCCCGGAAATCGTAGCATTTCTTGACAAAAAATACGACTTACTAATCGATCTAACACAAGCAGAAAGTATTATTGAAAAGTATTTTTCTTTAAGCATTCCGGCTGATTTTCGCGTGGGTTACGATATCGATGAAAGAATATATGATTTAATGCTCGGAGTCGAAAAAGGAGATATCCATACATTTGCCGATGAAATGCATAAATATTTTACGATTTTGGGGCTTATCCGTTAGATTTAACTTTTTATTATCATCTATATATCATTAATTGTTGTAAAATTGAATTTTTAATTTCAATATGTAACATAATAGTCGTATTTTTGCAAATTGAAGCTTTTATAATATATTAAAAACAAACAAATTAACATGAAGAACATTTTTTTAGTACTATTGACACTTGTATTATTAAGCTCCTGCGGCGAATTTCAAAAAACCTACAATGGTAAAGATGTAGCTGCCAAATATAAATTAGCTTGGAAATTGTATGAAAAAGGCAAATACAGCAAAGCCGATCAATTATTTTCACAAATAGATCGTGCTTACAAGGACAAACCTGCCTATCAGCGTTTGCTTTTTGCAGATGCCATGAGTTTGTTTAAAATGAAATTTTATACTTCAGCCGGTGAAAAATTCAGAAAATTTACACAATTGTTTCCCGAGAGTAGCAAAGCAGAAGAAGCTTCTTATTACATCGTTTTGGCTTATGATCGATTGTCACCAAAGTCTTCTGTAGATCAAGCATATACCAAAAGAGCGATTGAAGAAGTGGCCGGTTTTATCAAAAAATATCCTTTCTCAAAATACAAAAAAGAAGTCAATGCCATCAACAAAAAACTCAATTACAAATTAGAGAAAAAAGATTACACGATTGCCAAACAATATTATGATTTGAGTAGATACAAAGCTGCTATTACAGCCTTTAACAACTACCTAATCGACTTCCCAGGCTCTTCATTTACCGAAGAAACCTTGTATTATAGGTACGAAGCAGCTTCTGAATTAGCCATCAATAGTGTTTTGTCTAAAAAGGAAGACCGAATAAAACAAGCGATGGGATTTTACCAAAATTTTATCAAGAAATACCCTCAAACCAAATTTTTGAAGGAAGCAAAAAAAACATACGATAAATTGCAAAAAGAATTACAAAATATGCAAACTGCAAAGCTTGCTACAAAATAAATAATAGAATTATAAACACCTATATTATGTCAGATTTAAAAAAGAGTAACGCCCCGTTAAACACCATTACTTACGATATTAAAAAAGTAAAAGAACCAACCGGCAATATCTACAAAGCGATTAAAATTATCGGTAAAAGGTCAGAGCAAATCAATGCTGAACTCAAAGAGGAATTGATGAAAAAACTGAAGGAGTTTGAAACGGAACAAGATTCGCTTGCCGAAATTTTTGAAAACAAAGAACAAATCGACATTTCAAAATTTTACGAAAAATTACCCAAACCCACTGCCGTAGCTTTACAAGAATGGCTCGAAGACAAAATCTACTGGAAAGACATCTCCAAGGAAGATTTAGACGAATATAATATGCAATAAATGTCGTTAAAGGGCAAAAAAATACTAGTCGGAATTACAGGAGGTATTGCCGCTTACAAAATACCTTCCTTAATACGACTTTTGATAAAATCAGGTGCCGAGGTGCAAGTTGTCACTACGCCAAGCGCCCTTCATTTTGTTACGCCTTTAGTCTTATCGACCTTATCTAACAAGCCGGTTTTCAGCAAATTTAGCGATGATGACACCGGACAGTGGAACAGCCATGTTGCCTTGGCAAATTGGGCAGACCTGATGCTTTTTGCACCACTTACAGCCAACACTTTAGCCAAAATGGCTCATGGACAAGCCGACAACTTGCTTACAGCCGTCTATTTATCGGCTAAATGTCCGGTTTTTGTTGCGCCTGCAATGGATTTGGATATGTATGCCCATCCCACTACCAAGCAAAACTTACAAGCACTCCAATCCTTTGGCAATCATGTTATTCCGGCTACAAGCGGATTTCTCGCCAGCGGACTCGAAGGATTGGGACGCATGGAAGAGCCCGAAAATATAGTAAAATTTCTAGAAGAATATTTTCTTAAAAAAAAAACATTAGCCAACAAACGCGTGCTAATATCAGCAGGACCAACCTATGAAGCGATTGATCCCGTTCGTTTTATCGGCAATCATTCCAGTGGTAAAATGGGTTTGGCACTCGCCCAAACAGCCGCAGAAATGGGTGCGGAAGTACAATTGGTTTTAGGACCCAACCACTTGACTATCACGCATCCTAATATCAAAGTTACCCATGTTACTTCCGCTTCAGAAATGTATGATGCCGTGCACCAAGACTTCGCCAATAGCCAAATTGCCATTATGGCGGCAGCCGTAGCCGATTTTACACCTAAAAACATGGCAAAGCATAAAATAAAAAAAGGGGGGCAAACGTTCTCTTTAGAACTCGAAGCGACTAAAGATATTTTGGCTTCTTTGGGCAAAATAAAAAAAGACGATCAAATTTTGGTTGGCTTTGCAATGGAAACCCAAAACGAAATAGAAAATGCACAAAAAAAATTACATAAAAAGAACTTGGACTTTATCGTGCTCAACTCGCTAAATGATAAAAATGCCGGTTTTAAACACAACACCAACAAAATCAGCATTCTGGACAAAGACGGGCGCATTATTCATTACGAACTAAAGTCAAAAAATGAGGTTGCCGAAGATATTTTTGCGCATATTTTGCAATTAAAAAAATAATAAACACATGAAAAAATACATTTTCTTAATATTCTCAATTCTAGCAAGTTATACGCAGGCACAAGAGTTTAACTGCAAGGTTAGGCTTGACGCATCTGGCGTTCATACTTCAAACAAAGAAATGTTTAAAACGCTGGAAAGGTCTATTGCAGAATTTGTCAACAAAAACAGATGGACTGACAAGCAATTTAAAAACCATGAGCGCATAAAATGCGACATTATTATCAATGTAAAAGATTACGACCAAAAAACCAATGTCGTCAAATCTGAATTGTATTTTCGTTCGTACAGACCTGTTTTTAAATCGGATTATGAAACACTTTTGCTAAATCTGGTCGAAAAAGATTTTCAATTCAAATACCAAGAATTTCAAAAGCTCGACTTTAATATCGAGTTGTACGACAACAATTTGGTGAGTAGCATTGCCTACTATTTATATGTTGCCCTTGGACATGATTTTGATAGTTTTAAGGAAAATGCAGGCAAAGATTTCTACGAAAAAGCGCAAATTATTCAAATCAATGCCAACCAAAACTCCGTAAAAGGTTGGGACAACGACGGCAAGAGTAACTCAAAAGGCGACTTAATCAACTTATTGTTAAACGAGCAAAACAAATTTTATCATAAAGCGATTTACACCTACAATAGATGGGGATTGGATATGATGGCTGATAAACTGTCAGTTGGAAAAAACAATATCATCACAGCGATAAATTACCTTAAAAAACTCCGTGAGGAAAACAAAAATGCCGATTATCTCATCAAAATATTTTTTGATGCAAAATCTGACGAAATTGTACAAATTTTCACTTCCGGACCACCGGTCAATAAAAATTATGTCGTGTCTAAATTGCGAGACTTGGCACCCAATTATGACTTTAAATGGGATGAAATTCAAAAAGGAAGTGCTGAAGGATTTGGACGTCAAGGACCTCCCGGCAGAAATATCAAATATAATGATATGGAAAGAAAATCGATTGACAAGGCTAAAGAGATGAAAAAATCACGATAGTCAAATCCGGTTATTATTCAAATATTTTATGATTGAATTTTTAGCAATCCACACGATATAATTGTGGGGAAGTGGGGGAAGCAAAAGAAAAACACATTCAAGAAAGGTTAGATGCAGGAGAGTTTGGCATAACAGATTTTGATCGCTTGCATCCAGAATTTAGACAAAAACGTGATTAAATTACTATTTGATATATTATGAATTTTTACGACTATTATTTTTATCGAATGTTTAAGTCCACCAATACGGTTAACAAATCAATACCTGAATGGTCTTCGATAATTACAATTGCCTTATTACTTTCTTTGAATGTTTTTTCTTTATTATTCTATTCTGATTACCCTATAGAAAAAATTGGAAGAAGCGGGTTTAAATACATTATATTAGGATTGATTGTAGTTCACTATTTTTATTTCTTGTTTAAGAAAAGACACCTCAAAATTATTAAGTATTATCAAAACAGTAAGAACAATAAAAATCTACTGCATGATTTTATAGTACTTACTTATGCCTGCTTATCTATTTTTATATTGTTTAGACAGATAGGCATGGAAGATACATATACAATAGGTTTGTGTCTGTTTGTTATAGCTACTTCTATTTTTGGATATTTAAAAGGCTTAAATGATGAAAACAGTAGTGATAATAATAAGTCAAACCAATTGTTTTAAAGCGAAGCCACATTTTTCTTAAAGAACTCTTTAAATTTTTTAGAGCTCAGTATTTTGTCAATCATCTTAAAAAATAATGGCTCAATCGTCCTTGTCAAGGTCGAGAATTAGGCCCCCGCTATTACAAGATTGTATCGTGTTCCAAAGTAAACCTGCCACAGCATAATTGCATCCTGTGGTAACATAATAAAAAGAACCAAGCCACTTTTTTATAAGGGTAGTTATTGTATTTTCTAAATTCGTATATTTACCAAATAAAGGTTATTGTTAAAATAATAGTAAGATTTTATGATTAAATTTTTATCAATCCACACGATACA
>JANTGO010000091.1 GCA_024763015.1 Flavobacteriaceae bacterium | reverse complement strand
CAGAATTTCATCACCAATATTAATAATAGTTGCTTTCATGTGTTTATAATTTTTCTAGCTTGGCAAATTTTAGAAGTAGTTTTTTTTTGCCGCTGTTCTCAAAGTCTATTTCAACTTTTTTGTTAGATCCTTCATCTTCAAAACGGATGACACTTCCTTTGCCAAATCGTTCGTGTGATACTTTGTCACCTATCTTGAAATCCACTTTTATTTGATTTCCGGAATTTTGTACTTCCGAAATCTTTTTTAAATTTTTGGGTAGGGGATTGGGGTTTTTAAGTGGTTTTTGTTTGTTTTTTTTATTAAACTGATATTTTTTTTCTTTTTTTGAGCTATTATTGCGGTTGTTTTTCTCAGGTTTGCCAAAAATATCGTCATCGATAAAAGGGTTGTGTTTTAACTCACTTGGCGAATAGTTATAGGATAGATATTTTTCTTCTATTTCTGAAATAAATCTACTAGGGTCGCTCAGGTTGAGTTTACCCCAACGATATCTTGATTCGGCAAAAGTGATGGTTGCTTTTTTTTCTGCCCGGGTCAATGCTACATAAAATAAGCGGCGCTCCTCTTCCAATTCGCTTCGTGTATTGGTTGACATGCCTGAAGGAAACAAATCTTCTTCCATACCTACTATATATATGTATGGAAATTCAAGCCCTTTCGCCATATGTACGGTCATGAGTGTAACCTTATTCGGGTTTTCTTCTTTCTTGTCCAAGTCGCTATACAGTGCTACGTCTTGTAAATAAGAAGCTAAGGATATATCGGCATCGGGTTCTTCTTTTTGGATATCGATAAAATCCTGAATGGCATTCATCAATTCTTGTATATTTTCTACTTTGCTAATACCTTCGGGTGTAATATCCTTGCGATATTCGTTCAGTAAGCCTGTGTTTTTAATGATATGGTCGGTCAATTCAAAGGCGTCTTTTTCCTTGGCAAGTACTTGAAAACTTTTTATTTTGAGGGCAAAATCAGCAAGTTTGTTTCGAGTACCTTGATTGATATTGATATCTATTTTTTGAATGTTGTCAATTATTTCAAATAGTGAGACTTTGTATTTGTCTGCTGCCAAGAGTACTTTGTCCATGGTCGTGTTGCCTATTCCTCTTGCCGGAAAATTGATAATCCTTCTAAGTGCTTCATCATCTTTTGTATTGATGATAAGTCTTAAATAAGCCAAGACATCCTTGATTTCTTTACGCTGATAAAATGACAATCCTCCATAAATACGGTAGGCAATGCCTTTTTTTCGGAGCGCATCTTCCATAGCTCTGGATTGGCTATTGGTGCGATATAAGATGGCAAAATCTTTGGGTTGCAACTGCAATCGTACTTGATGTTCAAAAATATCCGAAGCGACAAATCTACCTTCTTCTGAATCGGTATAATTTCTAACAACTTTGATTTTTTCACCTTCAGCATTTGAGGTCCAAACGATTTTTGGAAGCTTGTCTTTGTTTTTTTCAATGACAGAATTTGCAGCACCAACAATATTTTTTGTTGAACGATAGTTTTGCTCCAATTTATATATCTCTGCCTCGGGATAATCTCGTTGAAAATTAAAAATATTTTGAATATTTGCGCCTCTAAAACTATAGATACTTTGGGCGTCATCGCCTACCACACATAGATTGTGGTGTCTGTTTGACAAGGCTTTTACAATTAGGTATTGAGAGTGGTTTGTGTCTTGGTACTCATCGACCAAAATATATTGAAAAAGTCTTTGATACTTTGCCAATACTTCAGGAAAACGGGTAAGCAATTCATTGGTGCGAAGCAATAAATCATCAAAATCCATAGCGCCTGATTTGAAGCATCGGGTTACATATTTTTGGTAAATAGTTCCCATTTCCGGACGTTTTGCATAATTGTCATATTCCATCAATTCCGGATTGTTAAAGTAAGCACGTACGGTTATCAGATTATTTTTTAGCTTAGATATTCTACTGAGAACTTGCTTGGGTTTATAAATATCGCTGTCTAAATTAAGGTCTTTAATGACGCGCTTGATTACTTGTAAGCTGTCGTTGCTATCATAGATCGTAAAGTCTCTTGGAAATCCGAGTTTATCAGCTTCAGAACGAAGGATGCGGGCAAAAATGGAGTGAAAAGTACCCATCCAAATATTTTTTGCTTCGCTTTCTCCTACAATCGAAGCGATTCGTTCTTTCATTTCACGAGCAGCTTTATTGGTAAAAGTAAGCGACAATATGTTAAACGGATCAACGCCTTGCTCCATCAAATAGGCAATTCTATAGGTTAAAACCCTTGTTTTTCCGGAACCTGCTCCTGCTATAATCATTAAGGGCCCTTCTTTGTGTAGGACAGGTGCTTGTTGTGCCTCGTTAAGTTCTTGTAAGTAATTGTTCGTGCTCATAGTTAGTGCAAAAATACATCATTTTAAAAAGAATTTTACAAGCCGAAAAAACAAATTATGAACAATTTTAGTTTTTATAAAAATAATGACAAATACCCATATTTTTAGAACTTCATTTTATATATTTGTCAAAAAAATAATTAAACTATGTCAAAATTAAGATTTGAATCAGTAAAAGAAACCATGGGTAGGGAACCTGTAAATGTTGCTTATGTAGGCAATCGTGCAGAAATTTTTGCAAAACACGTTTTTGGTAAGGAAGCCATGCAAGAATTTTTAGATAAAGAAGTTTACGAAGCTTTGTCAGAGGTTATGATTACTGGCCATAAAATCGATAGAAAATTAGCAGATAGCATTGCTACAGGAATGAAAAACTGGGCTATGCAACATGGTGCTACCCATTATACACATTGGTTTCAACCATTAACCGGTGCAACTGCCGAAAAGCACGATTCTTTTTTTGAAATTTTTCCGGGCGGACAAGCAGTAGAAAAATTTGCCGGTTCGCAATTGGTGCAACAAGAGCCCGATGGTTCGAGTTTTCCCAACGGTGGTATCAGAAGTACAGCTGCCGCACGCGGATATACCATTTGGGATCCTACTTCACCTGCATTTGTTTATGGAACGACGCTTTATATTCCCACGATTTTTATTTCTTATACAGGTGAAGTGTTGGATTATAAAACACCATTATTACGTTCATTGACGGCTATTGATAAGGCAGCTACGGCTGTAGCCAAATATTTTGATGAAGAAGCGACTAAGGTTATTGCTACCTTGGGTTGGGAACAAGAATATTTTTTGGTAGATCGCGCGCTGTTTACCTCACGTGTTGATTTGGTAACAACCGGTAGAACATTGGTTGGAAAAGATGCGCCTCGCGGTCAAGAACTGGACGATCATTATTTTGCTGATATTCCCCAACGTGTTATGGGATTTATGCGTGACTTAGAAATCACCTCTTTATCTTTAGGTATTCCTGTTAAAACAAGACACAATGAAGTAGCGCCCAATCAGTTTGAGTTGGCACCTATTTTTGAGGAGGCCAATACGGCTGTCGATCACAATATGCTGTTGATGAAAGTCATGAAAGATATTGCGCATAAGCATAATTTTGAAGTTTTATTACACGAAAAACCTTTTGCAGGCATCAATGGGTCAGGTAAGCATAATAACTGGTCTTTGATGACAAATACCGGTACAAATCTGCTTAATCCGGGTAAAAATCCAAAAGATAATTTAGAATTCTTGACTTTCTTTGTCAATACAATTAAAGCGGTAAATGAGTATGAAGAATTGTTGAGAGCTTCTGTTGCATCAGCTGGAAATGATCACAGATTGGGTGCCAATGAAGCACCGCCTGCTATTATTTCAGTATTTATTGGTTCGCAAATGACACAAATTTTTGAGGAGATTAAAGGCGTAGCAAAAACGGATAAAACCAAACATGACGAAACCTTGAATTTATTGGAAAGAATTCCTGAAATTAAATTAGATAAAACCGATAGAAATCGCACCTCGCCTTTTGCTTTTACGGGCAATAGATTTGAATTCAGAGCGGTAGGTTCTGCTGCCAATTCAAGTTATCCGATGACCATTTTGAATATGATTGTTGCCAAGCAACTCGAGTTGTTTAAAAAAGAGGTTGACACTTTGATTGCCACAAAAAAAATGACGAATGAAAATGCTATTCTAAAAGTGTTGAAATCCTATATCAAAGATTCCGATAAAATATTGTTTAGTGGAAACGGATATGCCAAAGCTTGGGAAAAAGAAGCAAAAAAACGTGGACTAAGCAATCATAAAACAACTCCGGAAGCCTTAAATGCCCTAACTGATAAAAAAACGATAAATCTGTTTGAGGGAATGGGTGTTTTAACCAAAAGAGAAGTACATGCCAAATATGAGGTTGAAATGGAAATTTATACCACTAAAATATTGATCGAGGCAAAAGCGTTGACAGATATTGTGATGGGACAAGTTGTTCCTGCGGCTATTAAATATCAAAAAGAATTGGCAAATATTGTCAAAAATATGAATAACATTTATGGTAAAGATGCCAAAAAATACAGCAAAGAAAGCTTGGATTTATTGAAGCAAGTTTCAGAAGATATCAATATGATTGCAGAAGGTGTAAGAAAAATGCAAAAAGATATTAAAAAATCAGAAAAAATGTCTTTGGAAGCAGAAGCACTGTTTTTGGCTAAGGAAATTAAACCGCAATTTGATGTAATCAGAAAACATGCAGATAAATTGGAAGGTTTAGTCGATGATGATATTTGGCCTTTGGCTAAGTATAGCGAAATGTTGTTTACCAAATAATATTTTTAGTAGATTTTTTTATTACTCCTAGTGTTAATCATCTTGATTAATGACGGAAGTAGGTTTTTGTAGCGTTTCGGATGAAAAAGTAATTTTTTTGTCTCCGATGACATCTTCTTTTTTTTCGATGATTTGTTCTCCATACCATTTAAAATTTTTAAATTTTTTATCTTTTTCCGATATTTTCTCCGGTGGGTAAATGGTGCCATCGGGTTTTTCATAAAAACGAATAGTGCTGATTTCGCCTTTTTCAAATTCGATATAAATATGGCTCGATTTGTTTTTTTCAATGCCCATCAACGCATCCTTATCCTCATGTAGATAGTAAATAACTTCCGTATTTCCATATAAATCAATGGTTTTTAAATTTTGATCTACAAATTTTCCTAGAAGTTTTTTCCCTTTTATTTGGTTAAAACCACCTGAGCTGTCGCGTTGGATGATAAAAACATTTTTAGGAATAATCAAAGAGTCTAGTTTTTGCAGTGTATCATTTTTTATAAGTATTTTGTTACCTGTTATTTGACTGTCATTGCTCCAGATAACCGGTGTTTTTTCTAATTTCATGATGCGTTGCGCTTCGTCTCGATAAAGAGAATCGGCTCGTCCCGAAAAATCTTTTGAAAAGAATTTCACTTTATGAAAAGCCCAAAGTTTTCGCGCCTCCTGTTTGCCTGCGGTGATAAATTGTTGCGCCCTCATGTAGAGCGTATCTTTTTCTTTAATGCTGATGACTAAGGGACGTTTGCTTACGCGTACCGAATCTTGGTTTGCCCAACGTTGGGCATAATCAGCATAAATCCAAGTGTGGTTAATAGAATCAAAAACTACGACATTCTTAGTGCCTGTGGCATATTCAATGTTTTGATCATAGTAGAGACTGTCGGCTTTTAGACGGTTGTTTTTATGTTTGATAAAGGCATTTTTTACAAACCACGAGATTTTTTGTTGGGCATCATAATGCCCTTTTTCTGCATAAATATAACTGTTGTCGTTATAAATCTTAGTAGGACCAAAAAAGTTTGAAATTCCGGAATCGGTAAAATAATTCAATTGGTAAGAATCAATTTTATAATCAGGGTTTTCAACATGAACATTGTCGATAAATACAAACTTTTTCTCGTTTAACAAATATTTTCCGATTTTACTGTTAAGTGTGCTAATGCTATCTTGTATTTTTCCGCCGGAGGTATAATAAGCTTCCTGTATTTTTCGATTGTAGTATAGCGTATCGGTTTGCAAACTCATTTTAGGATCGCTTAAAACTACGTGATTAAAAGCTTCGGCAAAACTGGTGTTACCGTTGTATTTAATATAACCTGCTTGCATGTGTATGGTATCCCCTTGTTCCAAGCGAACATTACCGATGGCTATAGCCGTGTTTTCTTGCTTGTCAACCAAGGCCTTGTCGCAAAAAAGTAAACCACCATTGTGTTCAATTTGAACGTTTCCGGATAGCAGTTGTTTTCCGGGATATTTTTCGTTGGTAGCGGCATGGTCAGCAAAGATAATATGTATATATTTCGTGCTGTCTTTTGCTTGAATAGAAGGTCTTATTTGGGCAAAAGAAATAGTGCTAAAAGTCAATAAAATAAGAAGAAAACTACTTTTTATATAGACTGGCATTGTCGTTAAATTTCTTAAGGTTTATTTTAGGCGAGCCGTAGAGATAAACAGACGTGTTCCCCGTTTCTTTTAGGTTGAGGTTTCCGGATACATTAATACTTGTTTCGGCTTTGTCAGAACTACTTACTACGGCATCTTTTACCATCCATTTTGCTGCTTTACATGTCGATTTGTTTTGTGCTTTTAGCTTTATTTGTTGAGCACTTCCTTTTGCTTTGAAATAAGCGTAATCATTTAGTAAAATATCAGCATTTTGTATTTGTGCTTCAATTTCCAAATTAGCATCCTCGGCAAGGTTAATACTGGCTGTTTGTGCCCTGCCGGTTAATTCAATTTTACTTTTGTCAGCAGCTTTTATCACGAGATTGTTTTTAATCTGTAAATTGAGTTTTATTTTACCACGATTGGCAGCTTTAATTTGTAGATTACCAAGAGATAGCGGTTCCTCATTAAATATTATACCTTTTTCGATCACACTGATGCTGTTTAGTTTTTCGGGTACAAAAACGGTAATTTTAAGTCTTTTTTTCTTCACGATTTCTTTAGTGGTTGTAAAATACAATACTTTATTCTCTATATTAAAATGAATTACATCAAACAAGTTGTCATCTGTTTCTATTACGACTCGTGTAGTGTCGGAAGTTTTTTGAAGAGCGACCGAAAATTTTTCGCCTACTTCAATAGCATCAAAATAGGCAAGCCCAAATTCTTTGATGAGTACTTCACGATTGCCTTTAATTTTTTCTTTTTTTTGGCTATATCCGGTCAAGGAAATAGCGATAATCATTAGAAATAATATTTTTTTCATTTTTATAATTTTTTAGTCGTTAAATCTTTATAAAGGTATAAAAAAACTTTGCTTGATTTAACTTTGATTTATATCGTATTGAAAAAATGCTCGCAATAATTATGCCTTTCTGTTTGGCAAGATTAACTGCCCAATCTTTCTTTTTTCCAATTGTAATCGGGTTGCAAAGAATATCTTATTCTATCGTGTAATCGGTTGGGGCGTCCTTGCCAAAATTCTATAGCAATCGGTTTGACGATAAATCCACCCCAATGGAGTGGTCTGGGAACATCTTTGCCTTCAAATTTTTGCTCGTATTCTTTATATTTTTTATTTAAAAATTCTTTTGAGGGAATGACTTGACTTTGCGGTGATGCCCAAGCGCCAATTTGGCTGCCACGCGGACGCATTTCAAAATATCCATCGGATAGATTTTCGGAGATTTTTTCTACAACACCTTTAATCTTTATTTGCCTTTCCATCTTGGGCCAGAAAAAGGATAATCCGACTTTGTTGTTTTTGGCGATTGCTTTTCCTTTATCGCTGTTATAGTTGGTATAAAAAATAAAACCTTCCCAAGTGAATTTTTTTAATAAAACAACTCTTATTTTGGGATAGCCATCCAATTCGATTGTCGCCAAACTCATAGCGTTTACTTCAATGCAATCTTCATTTTTTTCGGCTTCAAAAAACCAATCTCTAAACAACTCAATAGGATTGTCAGGTGTATTGCTTTCATCTAAAGTCCCTTTTTGATAAACGCGTCTATAATTACTTAAATCTTGTGACATTTTTTGTGAATATATTACAAAGATACACTTTTTAAGAATAGTTTTAATAAATGAAATTCACTATTTGACCGTAAAAAAATAAAACACTGGTTTTGAATATTTGTATCATAAAATTTACCTGAAATGAAATTTCTTTGGATAATTTTTGTTTTGACATTAAATAATAAAAATGACAAAAAATGATTATAAGTATGATACTTATCATCATTTGATTAAAAAAAATATATATCTTGCGAAAAAAATAAATTATTATGCTTTCAAATGCATCAAAATATGCTATTCGTTCGGTTTTGTATTTGGCGGAACATAGTTCAAAGTCAAAAAAACTTGGCGCCAAGCATATTTCGGAAGCACTTGAAATTCCGTTGCCTTTTATCGCTAAATTATTGCAACAATTGTCAAAAGCAAAATTAATATCTTCCACAAAAGGACCCCGAGGCGGTTTTTATTTGACGGAAGCAAATTTAAAAAACAATATTTGTTCCATTTTGGATGTAATTGAAATGGGTGATGTTTTTGAGGGTTGTTTTTTGGGGCTGCCACAGTGCAATGACGAAAGTCCATGTCCTGTTCACGAAATTGTTGCGCCGTTTAAGGAAGCCTTACTTAAAAAATTTAGAGATCAAAGCATCAAAGAGTTTGCTATTGAAGTAAATGAAAAAGGTGTTTATTTATCGCTAAAAGGTTTTCATTTTTCTAAGGATAGCTTGAAATAAGAAGGTTATATTTCAAAGCTTTTTCCTTCTTTGGCAAGTGCTACGTTTTTAAAAATTTCACCGGCTTCAATTTTAAATTGATTTTCATCAGGATACCGGCTGGAAAAGTGTCCTAATACCAATTTTTTGGCTTGTGCTTGCTTGGCAATTTCAGCAGCTTGTTTGGCTGTACTATGCAAAGTCTTAGCAGCTAAATCCTTGTTTTTTTCTAGAAAGGTTGCTTCGTGGTACAGCAAATCGACATCTTGAATTTGTGTGCAGATATCCGGTTTGTAAACAGTGTCGGAGCAATAGGCATAACTTTTTGGTCTTGGGGGCGGTAAGGTTAATTCGTGATTGGGAATTATCTCTCCGGATTCCTTTTCAAAATCCTTTCCGTTTTTTAAATTTTGATAAGCCCAAATGCCAATTTCGGGATGTTGTTTTATGGCGTCTATATTGAGTTTTCGTACTGCGGTTTTTTCCTTTACCAAAAATCCGTTGGTGTAAATTCGGTGTTTAAGCGGAATGGTTTCAACGGTAAATTTTTCAGTATCCAATATCATTTCAGGAGTATTACTTTCCAAATGATGAAAAAATAGGGGGTAGTTTATGTCTGTTTTGGTAACTTCAAACAAGAGTTTAATCGCTTTTTCCAAATCTGCCGGGGCGTAAATGTGCATTTCTTTTTCTCTGCCAATGAGACGCAAAGTAGATAAAAAACCAACCAGTCCATAAAAATGATCGCCGTGTAAGTGTGAAACAAAAATATGTTGAATTTTGTTAAATTTATGTTTGTATTTGCGCAGTTGAATTTGCATACCCTCTCCGGCATCTATCAACAAGCTTTCGTTCCCGACTTCTAAAACTTGGGATGAAGGAAAAACAAGACTTCGTGGCGTAGCGGAATGGCATCCTAAAATGTGTAATTTCATGTGTTTATAATTTTATTTTTTTTATTGGTAACACATGGAACCACCATAATCTTATTTTTGTGTGTAAAGAGAATTATATATGGTGGTTTCATATTTTTTAGCATATTAATGTTTGATATATTT
>JANTGO010000090.1 GCA_024763015.1 Flavobacteriaceae bacterium | reverse complement strand
TTAAAACGCAAGCTAAAAATGCTTGTTTTAAGCTTTTTTACAAAATATCGCTTTATTTACGCCTTTCTAAGCCCTTTTTTATTTTTTATCCATAAAACCAAAATGCAATATATTCTTAAAAAAACACGCCTAGATGGCTTTATTTTAAACTAAATTATGTACTTTTGGTAAAAATTGGGGTTTGTGCGCAGACTCCCGTTAAAAAACATCAAATAATCATGACTTCGTCAAGGCATTAATGGCAAAACTCGCCAACCAGTGTCCGCCTTCGTAAGAATCGCCTACCAAATTGGGCAAAGAATAAGCAATATGCTTGTTGGCTAGGAAATTGAGATGCTTAAATTCTTTATATTGTTGCGCCAATCCGTACATTACCCAAGCACGACTAAAATTTAAACCGTCCAAATGCACCAAATGCCCATCAGTTCGATCGGTTACTTCGCCAACTGCCAAGTCAAAATCAGGCTTTGATAAAGAAGGCAGAAAATTATTAATCCATTTCATAAAAGATTCTTTATCCAAGACTTTTCGCATCACATCGACTTCTTCAAGACAAGGCGACAAAAAATCATTGCCACTTGGCTCCCATTCTATCGGACAATTCTTATCGCCTAAATAATAATCTTTAGCACGTTTTTCAATCATGCTTAGCAATGCTTTATCTTGATACGTCTTGGCATAATCATAAGCAAAAGACAAAGCAAAGGCTGTATTGGTGTGGGTTCCTACGCGAATGGGATATTTTAATTTAGGCAAATATTCCGTAAAACGCTTAGCTATCAAATTGGTCAATGGACGCAAGTTTTCTTCCATGATACGGGCATCGGGATCATTCCATGTATGCAATTCGGCACTTAGTTTTAGCAGCCAAGCCCAGCCGTACGTTCGTTCGTAGGAATAGTTTTGTTTTTGATTAAAATAATCGATTTCTTTTTGGATATTTTCTTTGGAAAAGCGTTTTACCAACATTTTCTTGATGCTATCTGCATCTTTTAAGGAATTAAAATCCTTGAGCAAACGCACCAAAGACCAATGTCCGTGTACGGCAGAATGCCAATCGAAACAGCCATAAAAAACGGGATGCATATTTTTTGGGGAATTCAAATCGGCGTCCTCTGTTAATACTTGTGAAGGTTTATTGGGATATTCTTGTTCGATACATTTCAAAGGCAGTGCTGCCAACTGATTGGCTTGCTGCAAATTTAATTGTATCGGCTTTACATCTTTTTGAAATGCTAACGTTTTAATAATGTTATTCTCCTTGGCACTATCCGTGTTACAGCTTATCAGCGCAATCATTATTATTGCTCCTAATATTTTATGTATCATTGTGAATTGTTTTATTAGTTGAACCAAATTTAAACTATTTTAGATAATCTGAAAGGAAAAAGATAAAGAAATTATCAAGTGATTTGGTGTTTATATGATAAAATATTATTTCATACTTTTGGCTTTGCAAATAAATCAGATATGTCTGACAAAGTCTCTTTTAGAATTATTAACCGATTGGCAATACCGTCTATATTGGCAGGTATTATTGAGCCCATTATTTCTATTAGCGACACAGCTATTATAGGACATGTAGATTTGGATCCAACCGAAAGCTTGGCAGCTGTTGGAATTGTCGGTTCTTTTATTTCTGCACTCTTTTGGGTGCTTGCCCAAACAAAAAATGCCATTTCAAGTATTGTATCTCAAAAATTAGGTGCCAAAAAGTTATCGAGTATCAAAACCTTGGTTTCACAAGTCTTAGTGATAAATGTATTGTTGGGCATCATCCTTATTGTCTTGACCAAAAATTGGGCAAATGAAATTTTTTCGCTGTACAATGCCGAAAATCTCATCTTAGAATATGCCGTTTCCTACTACAATATAAGGGTTTTTGGTTTGCTTTTTACCTTGGTAACTTTTAGCTTGTTTGGCGTATTTCGCGGATTACAAAACACGTATTGGGCTATGATTATCAGTATCATCGGCGGGCTACTCAATATCATTCTCGACTTTATTTTGGTATATGGTATTCCGGATTACATTCCGCCCATGCACATTGCCGGTGCTGCTTGGGCAAGCTTGATTGCTCAATTTGTCATGATGCTTTTGAGCATATATATATTTTTGCGCAAAACACCTTTCAAATGGCATTTTACTTGGCAATCGCACCCCGAAATTCCACATTTTTTATCGCTTACCGGCAATCTGATTATCAGGACAATTGCATTAAATGTAGCCATATTTTTATCAAATAGATATGCTACTTCCTACGGGGAAAACTACATTGCAACCCATGTTATTCTAACAAATATTTGGCTGTTCACCGCCTTCTTTCTCGATGGATATGCCGATGCCGGCAATTCGTTATCAGGTAGATTTATTGGTGAAAAAGATTATATAAGCCTCAAACGCGTAGGACAAAAGTTGTTCAAATACGCATTGTATGTTTCCATCCTATTATCATTGGTATTTATAATCTCATATCCACTAATCGGAAAAATATTTACCGGTGAAGAAGAAGTCTTAAATATATTTAGTAAAACTTTTTGGCTGGTATTATTGATGCAACCTATAGGCGCCGTCGCCTTTATTTTTGATGGTATTTATAAAGGATTGGGCTGGGTGAAATTTTTGAGAAATATGCAACTCATCGCCACATTTTTTATTTTTATTCCTGCTTTGTGGTTGTTAGATACATTTGATTTGAAATTGGTAGCCGTTTGGATTTCATTTATTTTATGGATGGCTTTTAGAGCCGGTAGTTTGTATATATATTTTAACAAACATCTGGAATATGTACAAAAACCAAAAAAAGTTAAAAAAACAATTGCAAATTAAAAAAAAGTTTATAAATTTGCACACTTGAAATAAAGAATATAAAATCTATTTAAAATGAAAAAAGGAATTCACCCTGAAAATTATAGAATGGTAGCGTTTAAAGACATGTCTAACGGCGAATTGTATTTAACTCGTTCTACAGCTGATGCAAAAGAAAATATTGAAATCGATGGTGTTGAATATCCATTGGTAAAAGTGGAAATCTCAAGAACTTCACATCCTTTTTACACAGGAAAAATGAAATTGGTTGATACCGCAGGTCGTATCGATAAATTTAAGAAAAAATACGCAAAATTCAGTAAATAATTTATTTATTGCGTTTTATCAATATTTTTAAAAGAGTGCTATTTACTTATGGCACTCTTTTTTTGTTATGAAAGTAACATATTAATATAAATTTTATTAAATTCGCAACAGCAAAATATACCAAATTATGGATTCAAAAGAAAAAACTTCAATAGCCCAACAAGACGAAGTGGTTCACTTTAACAAACCGGAGCTTAAAAAACATGAAAAGTTAGGAGAATTAGCCTCTACAGCTATTAGTGGTAACGATATTAGTTCTTCCGTTTTATATGTTTCTGCATTGGCAATTGTATATGCAGGTCAGTATGCTTGGATTACCCTATTAATCGTAGCCCTGGTTCTGTTTTTCTTCAGAAAAATTTATGGCGAAGTCGTGGGTGCACTTCCCTTAAATGGAGGCGCCTATAATGCTTTGCTTAATACCACCAGTAAAAGAATGTCATCTCTAGCCGCTACCCTAACCTTATTGTCATATATGGCAACAGCCGTAATCTCGGCAAAAGAAGGGGTACATTATTTATTTCACATATTTAACATTTCCGACATTAATATAATTGTAGCAGCAACCACCGGCTTACTGGCAATATTTGCCGGATTAGCCATTATGGGGATAAAAGAATCATCCAAAGTGGCCATCGCTATCTTTATATTTCACTTGAGTGTAATGCTTATGTTAGTTGGTGCCATCGTCTTCTACATCATACAAAACGGCTTTGGTATTTTTGCAGAGAACTGGAATGAACCTGCTAAACACGGAAGTATTTTAATGGCATTATTCTTTGGTTTTTCTGCTTCAATGCTCGGTATTTCGGGCTTTGAGAGTTCTGCCAACTTTGTAGAGGAACAAAAACAAGGCGTTTTCCCAAAAACACTTAAAAATATGTGGATCGTTGTTGGCATTCTTAATCCGCTTATGGCATTTTTGGCACTCGCCTCTTTGCATATCGGAGATGTTGATAAAGACACCTTGTTGATACAACTGGCACAAGGTTCTGCCGGCGAATGGCTTGCTTGGTTTATTTCCATAGATGCCTTCTTGGTATTATCGGGAGCCGTGCTTACCAGTTATATCGGGGTAACAGGTTTGTTAGAACGTATGACCCTCGACCGCATTATGCCCAATTATTTTCTCAAAAAGAACAAAAGAGGTGCTTCCTATAGAATTATCATTTTCTTCTTTTTATTAAGTACATCGGTATTGGCTATTACTTGGGGTAGCGTTGAAACGCTTGCCGGTGTTTATACTATTTCCTTCTTGTCCGTTATGCTATTATTCGTCGTAGGAAATGTACTTTTGAAAGTAAAAAGAAAACATCTACCACGTCCGGAGGTGGCACCTTGGCTTGGTATCCTATTGGCATTTACAGCCGTCGTTATTGCCATTATAGGTAATATGATTATGCCTGATATGGAACTAAACACAGAAAATCATACGAAAGGAATTGAAAATTTGACGGTATTTATTACATATTTTATCCCCACCCTTCTTTTTGTAATGGTTATGTTAAACCGAACGGCTTTATTAAAAATATTACTCAATATTGTGAAATATATCTTTGAACCTATTCGTAAATTTTTCTTACGCCTTCACAAAGGTATCGATGGACTTATCGATGAAATTAATTCACAAGAATTTGTCTTTTTTACCAAAGGAAAAAGTATTGCCAACCTAAATAAAGCAATGCTATACATCAGAGATAACGAACACACTAAAAGGGTAAAAATTGTCAAAGTACTGCCTCCGGGACAAAAGCCATCGGAAGAATTGGTCAGAAATATTAAAATATTAGATGAAGAATATCCCGAAATTGATATTGAATTCGTCCCAATTGAAGGAAAATTCGGACCGGAATTGATTAAAAATTTATCTGAAAAATGGAATATTCCAATTAACTTTATGTTTATTGGCTCTCCGGATGAAAAATTCCCCTATAGACTTGAAGAACTAGGAGGCGTTCGTCTGATTATGTAATTAAAAATAAATAAAAGCGTTTAAAAATAAATAAAATTTAAAAAAGAATATGACAAAATTAGATAACGGCTTGTATGCCAAATTCAACACCGATAAAGGTGACATCATTGTAAAATTGGAATACAAAAAAGCACCCGGAACGGTTGGCAACTTCGTTGCACTTGCAGAAGGAAACCATCCGGATGTAGCGGATGAACATAAAGGAAAAAAGTATTATAACGGCTTGATTTTTCACCGCGTAATAGACAATTTTATGATTCAAGGTGGTGACCCGACCGGAACCGGAGCCGGAAATCCGGGCTATAAATTCGACGATGAAATTCATCCGGAACTTAAACACGATTCGGCCGGTATTTTATCGATGGCAAATGCCGGACCCGGCACCAATGGCAGCCAATTTTTTATCACACACGAGGCAACTCCTTGGTTAGATGGCAAACACACTGTTTTTGGAAAAGTTGTTGATGGACAAGAGGTTGTAAACAAAATTAGCCAAAACGACAAAATTAATTCCGTAGAAATTATTCGTGTAGGAGATGAAGCCGAAAAATTTGATGCCGTTAAAGCTTTTACCGATTTTAATGCTTCAAAAGAAGAACGCATCAAAAAAAACAAAGAAGCCGCCGAAGCACAACTAAAAGAAATATCTGAAGGTTTTACGGTAACTGATAGTGGATTGCGATACAAGATTACGCATAAAAGCGGTAGCGGTATCAAGCCAAAAAAAGGTGATAATGTTGCCGTTCATTACGCTGGAAAATTAGTAGATGGAACGGTCTTTGACAATTCTTACAATCGTGGTGAGCCCATCGAATTTCCCATCGGTATCGGCTATGTAATTCCCGGTTGGGATGAAGGTATTCAACTTTTGGAACAAGGCGACAAAGCCACTTTTATCATTCCTCCTTATTTAGGATATGGCGAAGCTGGCGCCGGTGGCGTTATTCCACCCAATGCTACTTTGATTTTTGATGTAGAGCTAATTAAAGCCTAACATCAGATTTCAAAAAACAATTTTTTTAGCCGGTTTTGTCCGGCTTTTTTTTCGTTTTAAATTACAAAAAACTATCTTTGTTCTAAATCCTTATTAACATGAAACTCAAAAAAATCACATCATCCGAAGGAATTGATTTTTATGCAGCTGACCTCGCAACAGCTATTTCCCTACCTTTTGTCGATGAAGGAATTGCCGCCGGATTTCCTTCGCCTGCCCAAGATTATATGGACTTGGCATTAGATTTAAACAAAGAGCTTATCAAACATCCTTCCGCTACTTTTTATGGTCGCGTCAAAGGGACTTCGATGCAGGATGCCAACATAGACGATGGTGATATTCTGGTGATCGACCGTTCGTTGGAATACCGAAATGGCATGACCGCCGTGTGTTTTATCGATGGGGAATTTACGGTTAAAAGGCTGAAAATCGAAAAGAAAAAGGTTTTTCTAATGCCGGCAAATAATGAATTTGAACCCATTGAGATTACAAACGAAAACGAATTTATGGTTTGGGGAATTGTAACTTTTGTGATTAAAAAAGTTTAAATATTTATAAAATCCAAGCAAAAAAATGTATCTTTGAAAATACAATTTTTAGCTTTAAAATTATAAAAAAATGACATACGATATTATTGTTTTAGGAAGTGGCCCCGGAGGTTATGTAACTGCCATTCGTGCCGCACAATTGGGTTTTAAAACCGCCGTTATCGAAAAAGAAAACCTAGGAGGCGTTTGTCTAAATTGGGGTTGTATTCCTACCAAAGCTTTGCTAAAAAGCGCGCAAGTTTTTGATTATATCAAACATGCCAATCAGTATGGAATTAATGTAGGTGAACCTACGGCTAATTTTTCTGAAATGATACAACGCAGCAGAGGTGTTGCCGAAAGCATGAGCAAAGGCGTACAATTTTTATTAAAAAAGAATAAAATAGATGTCATTTCCGGCTTTGGAAAATTATTGCCAAATAAAGAAATAGCCGTTACAGATGAAGAGGATAATACAAAAGTTTATAGTGCCCAATACATCATTATAGCCACCGGCGCACGTGCCAGAGAATTGCCCAATTTGCCTATTGATGGCAAAAAAGTAATCGGTTATCGACAAGCCATGACACTTGAGAAACAACCCAAATCTATGATTGTTGTGGGCTCCGGTGCTATCGGTTCCGAATTTGCATATTTTTACCATTCCATTGGCACAGAAGTAACAATCGTTGAATATCTCGACAGAATTGTTCCTTTGGAAGATATCGAAGTGTCTAAACAATTGGCGCGTTCCTTTAAAAAATCTAAAATAAAAGTCATGACATCGGCAGAGCTCACGCACGTAGATACCTCAGGCGAAAAAATACTGGCTAGCATTAATAGCAAAAAAGGCGAAGTCAAACTTGAGACAGATATCGTATTGTCCGCAGTAGGCATTAAATCAAATATTGAAAATATCGGACTTGAGGAAGTCGGAATTGCCGTGGATAGAGATAAAATAGTTGTAAACGATTTTTATCAAACAAATGTAGATGGCTATTATGCTATTGGCGATGTAATTGCAACACCTGCATTGGCACATGTCGCTTCTGCCGAAGGAATAACTTGTTTAGAACACATAGCCGGACTACAACCAACGGCTATTAATTATAACAATATTCCAGGTGCGATATATACCTCACCCGAAGTATCGTCAACGGGCTTTACAGAACAACAGGCGCTTGATGCCGGACATGAAATATTGGTTGGAAAATTCCCATTCTCAGCCAGTGGCAAAGCCAAAGCAGCCGGACATCCCGAAGGTTTTGTTAAAATCATTATCGACAAAAAATACGGTGAAATACTAGGGGCGCATATGATTGGCATGAATGTAACAGAACTCATTGCAGAGATCGTAGCAGCCAGAAATGCCGAAGCCACCGGACATACCATCTTAAAATCAGTTCACCCGCATCCCACGATGAGCGAAGCTATTATGGAAGCGGTTGCGGCGGCCTATGATGAAGTTATTCATCTGTAAAACAATTTGTTATATTTTTTAAAATAGGTCTTAACCACACACTGAAACAAAATCAGTTTAGACTAATATTATGTCAAATTCTGAATGTATTTTTTAGGAGTAATACCAAATTTCTTTTTGAAAGCGACTACAAAATGTGTAGGCGCACTGTAACCCACTTGGTAGCTAACCTCCTTTACGCTATACGCCTTGCTTAATAGTAATTTTCGTGCCAATTCCAGCTTGTAATTCAAAGCAAAGGTATATAAAGGTTCGCCATACAACTTTTTAAATCCTTTTTTTAACACATTGATGGGCAAAAATACTTCATCAGCCAAATCTTCAATATTGGGCAAATCATTAATGTTGGCTAAAAGAATTTGTTTAGCTTTCTTAATTTTTTCTACATTTCGCTGGTCTTTAAGATTGATACAAGTATCATCACCGACAGCTACCGCATTAAAATAATAGGACAAAAATTCCATTATTTTGGATTTAAAATAAATCAAATCAAACTTAGAAGTATTCTTCCTGGAAAAAATCTGATTAATAATAATAATTTCATTTGGGAGCAATGTCCTTTTAGTATATAATTTTTTATGCGATTTTTGCGGATTAAACAAACTAAAATCTATGGAAAATCCTTCAAATAAATCGTGAATAGCAGTCAATGAAAATGCAAATGAAAGCATCTCTGATTTTGGATGAACATAAGCGTCAATGGGTATAATATTTTTGGGGTTAAAAAAGAACAAAGAATCATTTTCCTCATGCAATGCCAACTCATGTGCCCCTTTAATAATTCTAAAATCAACAGCAGATTTTATATTAAAATGAAATTGGATATACAAATTATCAATCTTTGTATCAAAATGCAATAAATCTTTGGTAAGATTGGTCGTTCTAAAAACTTTTAACCCATTTCCGATATTTACTTCTTCAATCATTTCCAATCTTGTTTATTTTCATTAAGAATAGACAAATATAGTATTTTTGAGGACAATCTTAAGACATCAATACATAATATGTTCTTATAACGACATAATTAATTCTTTTAGCGACATTTTTATTAAATCAATTGACATATCTTTGCACCTGTAATAAGGTCTCAATTAAAAAATGAGTCGTTTTTTCATAATAATTTGGTTAATATAAAAAATGCCGGCAATTTTTGCCGGCATTTTTTTTAAAGACACTACATATCTTATTTTACCTCAAAAGAAACTTTTAAGTTAACTCTATAAGCTACTACTTCACCGTTTTCAACCACAACACTTTGGTCTTGTACATAGGCTGATTTGATATCTTTGATAGATTTACCCGCTTTTTTCACTGCTTTTGCAGTCGCATCCTCCCAACTTTTTTTTGAGCTTGACATAAGCTCAACTACTTTAATTACTGACATATTATTTATTTTTTATAATTATAAAGCAAATATAATGATTTTTTAACAGAATTTAAAGATATTTTATTAAATAATTAAAAAACACCATAATAATTTACAAGCAACTTCCTAAATAGCTTGCCAATTATCTCATTATTAACAAACTAAAACTGCTTAAAGTATTCCTTTAAAACTAGGTGATTA
>JANTGO010000089.1 GCA_024763015.1 Flavobacteriaceae bacterium | reverse complement strand
ATTTTTAGTCTTTTTTAAAAAAGTTTCGGATGCTAGTGAAAAAAATACTCTTTTAACATATTTTTTTATATTTAAAACCGTTGCAAGGCAAAAAACATCAAAAAAATCGCATATCTACTTGATTACCATATATATATATATATACATAAACGACTTTAAAGAAAATTACGAAAAAATTTTGAAAGTATTGCAAAATATTATTGAAAAAGAAGATTTTCTAACACAAATACTAAAGCCAATGCTTAAAAATATTGAATTAATAGCGATGAAATTAACGACTGAACACATGAGTATAGATAGTTAATGTCTATTAGGATTATTCCCGATTGTATAAAATCAAAGATTGAGAATCAGTTTATAATCGTAGAAAGCGAAAACTATTTCCTTTCATAGAGTTTATAAGAAAGAAGCTCTCAATGAAATTTAATGCCTATGAAAATTAATTTTTTGTAGATAGTATGCCCTTCTTGGAAGTTGCTAAATTATCAAGAAGTTCAAGAAGCAAAATTTGTAAAAAATCATTTTATTCATCTCCGGATAAAGGCTGTTATGCCAGTCAAAAAATGTATTATTATGGCTATAAACTTCATGCAATTTGTTCTATTGATGGTGTTTTTAAAAGTTTTGATATAAGTAAAGCATCGGTTTACGACATTCATTATTTAAAGGATATTAAAACGCAATTTAATAAGTGTGTTATTTTAGGAGATAAGGCTTATTTAAGTGCTGATTATCAATTAGATTTGTTTGAAACAAATTAAATTGGAAGTTCCTATGCGTAACAATCAAATAAATTTCAAGCAACAAGCCTAGATATTTAGAAAAAAACGAAAACGAATTGAAACCTTATTTTCACAACTATGTGACCAATTTATAATAAGAAGAAATTATGCTAAATCATTTGCAGGTTTTAAAACAAGAATACTATCAAAAATAACAGCTATGACAGTTACTCAATACATTAATAAATTTCTATTTGATAGAAATATTAACAATTTAAAAATTAGTATTCTCTAAATGCACAACGGGTATTTAATTATTATTTAATACTCACCTCTTTAGTATTTTAATGAAACATTTGTTGCATAAGTAAGAAAAACGCAATTTTTTTAGCATTCAAAATGTTTTTAATAGCTATAAAATTTCATTTTTTGCATAGCAGCGGCGTGGCGAATTTTTGCGAATTTTTATTATATATTTGCAGTTTAAATTTTCCAAATAGTTGTACACTTTTTGTGCCGGAAAAATTGCATCATAAATATCCATGAAAGAAACCATTAGCATCTACGGTGCCAGAGAACACAATCTTAAGAACTTAGATATAGAAATTCCACGTAAACAGTTGGTGGTGATTACCGGATTGAGCGGTAGTGGAAAATCTTCCTTGGCTTTTGACACCATTTATGCTGAAGGACAAAGGCGTTTTATCGAAACTTTTTCGGCTTATGCACGACAATTTTTGGGTGGTTTAAACCGACCTGATGTGGACAAAATTGATGGATTATCACCTGTGATCGCCATCGAACAAAAAACAACTAATAAAAATCCGCGTAGCACAGTTGGCACCATCACCGAGATTTATGATTTTTTACGACTGTTGTATGCCAAAATCGGTGAAGCTTATTCGTACAACACGGGTGAAAAGATGCGAAGTTATCACGAAAAGGAAATAGTAGAATTAATCTCAAAAATTTATAAGGGCAAAAATATCTCTATTTTGGCGCCGGTTGTGAAATCAAGAAAAGGACACTATAAAGAACTTTTTCAAAAAATTGCCCGTGAAGGTTATCTAAAAGTACGGATTGACGGCCAAATAAGAGAAATCGAAAAAAACATGCAGTTGGAGCGCTACCAAACACATGATATCGAAATACTTATTGACCGGATACAACCGAATGAACATACTGATAATAGATTAAAAAACAGTACTGAAACCGCTTTGTATCACGGCAAATCCATGCTCATGGTACTCGATGAAAGCACCGGAGACGTTCGCTATTTTAGTCAGAACTTAATGTGCCCCACCACAGGGCTTGCCTATCCGATACCGGAGCCCAATCATTTTTCGTACAATTCGCCAAAAGGTGCTTGCCCGCATTGCAAAGGACTGGGCATGGTACAAGAAGTAGATTTGCTAAAAGTCATTCCGGACAACCGGATATCGATAAAAAAAGGCGGTATTGCGCCACTGGGTCCCTACAAAAATTCTTGGATTTTTAAACAATTGGAAACCATTGCCAAACGCTTTAACTTCGAACTTAGCGAGCCCATTAAAGATATTCCCAAAAAGGCAATGGATGTTATATTGCACGGCGCAGATGAACATTTTGAAGTTTTTTCCAAAACACTTGGCATTACACAGACTTATCATCTTAATTTTGAGGGAATAATAAAATTTATCCAACATCAATATGACGAACGTTCCACACAATCCATTCGCCGTTGGGCAAAGGCTTATATGACCGAAAAAAAATGTCATGTTTGCGAAGGTGGCAGACTCAAAAAATCGTCGCAATATTTTAAAATTAACGACAAAAGTATCGTTGATTTGGCAAATATGGATATAGCGGAACTCGCTGATTGGTTTAAAGATATTGAATCGCATTTGGACAAAAAGCAACTAAAAATTGCCACAGAAATTATAAAAGAAATACGCGACCGAATTGGGTTTATGATGGACGTGGGGCTTACTTACCTCTCGCTTTTCCGACCGGCAAAATCGCTTTCAGGCGGCGAATCGCAACGCATACGTCTGGCATCGCAAATTGGCGCACAACTGGTGAATGTGTTGTATATCTTAGACGAACCCAGCATCGGTTTGCACCAACGCGACAACCAACGCTTGATTGCATCGCTCAAACAACTACAGGATTTAGGAAACTCGGTTATTGTGGTTGAACACGATCAAGATATGATGGAAGAAGCAGATTTTATCATTGATATGGGTCCTTTTGCTGGAAAACATGGCGGCGAGTTTGTAGCGGTAGGCACTATGGAAGACATCAAAAAATCAACATCGCTCACGGCAGCTTATCTCAATGGGGCAAAACTAATACAAACACCCAAAAATCGTAGGAAAGGAAATGGAAAAAGTATTATCTTAAAAGGCGCTACAGGAAATAATTTAAAAAGTATCGATGTTAAAATTCCTCTAGGCAAACTCACTTGCATCACCGGCGTTTCGGGCAGTGGAAAATCGACGCTCATCAACGAAACCCTCTACCCTATTCTAAACCATGAAATATACCGCGGTGTCAAAGAACCTATGCCGTACAAAAGCATTAGCGGCACCAAAAATATCGATAAAATCATCGACATTGATCAAAGTCCGATCGGACGAAGTTCTCGCAGTAATCCGGCAACTTATACAGGTGTTTTTCAAGAAATTAGAAACCTTTTTGCCAAAACGCCCGAAGCACAAATTCGTGGATACAAACCGGGACGTTTTTCCTTTAATGTCAAAGAAGGACGATGCCCTGTATGTGAAGGTGCCGGCATTCGCACTATTGAGATGAATTTACTTCCCGATGTGCAAGTAACTTGTGAGACCTGTCAAGGAAAACGATTTAATAGAGAAACCCTTGAAATACGATACAAAAGTAAATCGATATCGGATGTTTTGAATATGACGGTAAATGAATCCGTAGCATTTTTTGAAGCCATTCCAAAAATTCATAGAAAACTCAAAACTTTGCAAGATGTCGGTTTGGGCTATCTAACTTTGGGACAACCTGCGCCCAGTTTATCGGGTGGTGAAGCACAGCGGCTAAAACTGGCAAGCGAACTGTCAAAAAAAGATACCGGAAAAACGATGTACATTCTCGATGAGCCTACAACCGGTTTGCATTTTGAAGATATTAGAATTTTGATGGAAGTAATTGACAAACTGGTGGACAAGGGAAATACGGTACTCATCATCGAACACAATATGGATGTGATAAAATTGGCTGATTGGATTATTGACTTGGGACCTGAAGGAGGCAAACAAGGCGGTGAGATTATTTTTGCAGGTACGCCTGAGGAAATTGTCAAATGCAAAAAATCCTATACCGGACAGTTTCTTAGATTATAATATTCGTTACGGGGCTTTTGGCTTTTGACTGTTAGCTGTTGGTCTTTCTTTTTTAATCCGGCACTTCGATACAAATTTTCTTCCTTGAGGTCAGAAAATTCACTCAGTGACCTTTGCTTGGTACATTAAAGCACGTTTTGAAATTTATAGCAGAAGCAAAGGTGGCTGAGTGATTTTACGAAGAATGCATAAAATTGTATCGAAACCCCGACATTGAAACCACTCAGCACCTAAGCTTTGTGCATTATTATCGTTTTGTAATTTTAGCAGAATTCCTTCTTTTGCCGTGAGTAAAACCTAAGGATTTGTGTTTAAAAAATCTTTGTCAATAATAATAAATTTTCCTTTTTTAAATACTATCACACAAAAGGATTCGTGCGATAGCGTTTGTTTTGTAATTGTTAGTAGAATATTAGGTGACTGAGACGTTTTGTCAAACGTCTCTACGGGACCAACGTTTATACGGTAATTTTGTATGCCGTAGTCTAACCTCAATGGGGTAAAATTTGAATGCTATTTCCTAATAAATATTTGTTTATTATATTTTTCAGGATATTTTGGGTGGATATTCTTATAGAAATTTTCTATTTCCAACATATCTTTTTCAAAATCATCAGAAGGATAAATTATTTTGCCGACTCCGGCTTCTTTTTTTGCATAATCCAAATAAGACAATAAAATAGGCAAGCCCGCTTGTTTTGCAATATGATAAAATCCTGTTTTCCATCGTTTTGCAGCACTTCTGGTACCCTCTGCCGGCACTAATAACAACAATTCTTTTTCACGCTTTAACATATCTACCGAATGTTGTATGAGGTTGTTATTTTTACTACGGTTTACCCAAATAGCACCTACCCACTTTAACAGCCAATTAATGATCGGAATTTTTTTGAAATCATCTTTTATAAAAAAACGCGGACGATAGCCACCCAACCACAATCCGGGTAAGGCATGAATCAAATCCCAATTAGATGTATGTGGCGCCGCAATCATAACGGCTTTTTTTATACGAAATTCATCCGGCACAACTACATGCCAACCGGTTATAAAATTAACGAACTTTGCTATAATATTTTTCATTTGTAATTGATTTCATAAATCTGTGAATATGAACTTAAATATTATGCAAAAGTAAGCATTTGCTTGAATTATGGCATGGACAACCCATTTTAATTCAGGACAAACATCTACTTTTATTTTTAAATTTCACTGTAAGCTCAAATAATTGTAAAGACGTTGCGCATTGTACAAACGTTGCGGCGCAACGTCTCTACACACCCACAAACACAAATATGAATACAAATAAAATTCGCGCATCCTGCGTACACACACCTCATTCTGTACAGACGCATTGCATTACGTCCCTACACCATATCACACATAAAATTGCTATGCAGTTTTCATTAGAAACAATAAAATAACATAATCAATAAAATGTTTATTCAATAAAAAAATCATTTTTAAAACCTAGCAAAAATAGTTTTTTTTGCGCACGTGTAAAAGCCGTATATAACCATCTTAATTGTTCTTTATCGGTTATATCTAATTGATAAGGTTGTTCTACAAAAACATTTTTCCATTGTCCACCCTGTGATTTATGACACGTAAGTGCATAAGCAAATTTTACTTGCAATGCATTGAAATACTTGTTTTCTTTAACTTTTTTGTAGCGCGCCCATTTTGTTTTTAAATGCATATAATCTTCACTTATAGCTTGATATAATTTGTTGTTTTCCTGATAAGATAACGATGGTGTTTCCGAATGAAGTGTATCGAGCAACAATACAACATCAAAAGGTTTTTCTTGTGGATAATCCAACATTTTTATACGCACTTCTGCAAATCTAAAACCGTATAAATCAATAAGTTTATATATTTCTAATATTTCAATCACGTCGCCATTAGCTATAAAACCCGCCCTTGATTGTTTGTCTAGCCAAAAATAATTGTTTTTAACCACCATCAAATAATCACCGGCATCCAACTCGTTTTCCTTTAAAAGAATTTTATTTCTAATTTGTTGGTTATACAGATTAGCGCGCTTATTTGAACGTACGATAATAGCCGTTTCCTCAAAAACATTGTCTGCATAGGCATCTTCGATAGCATCTTGAATATCATAACCATTTTCTAAACGAATAAAATCATTAAAACCCGTTGTATTAAACTTGATCTCATCCGGAAAATTATTGCGTATTTCTTCTCTAATTGTAGTGGCGTTAAATAAAATCCCGGAGGATAAACTTTGCCTAACGACCTCATTTAATTCAAATTCTTCGACTTCATAATCAAAATTTTGCATCAAAAAAGACTTATCCAAAGCCGGACTAACATTAGTGCCAATGGGTGGCAACTGTGCCGTATCACCTACCAAAATTAGCTTATTATCTGGATTTGTATAAACATAACTTATTAAATCTGACAACAAGGAAGTTGTTGAAAACAAACTGTCGCTAAGTGAAGCATCACTAATCATAGAGGCCTCATCCACGATAAAAATCGTTTTACGCTGCTTGTTTTTTCGAAGAATAAAATGCAATTTTCCGGATGCATCCACCTTAGAATAATACAGATGTTTGTGAATAGTATAAGCCGGTTGTGAGGCATAACTCGACATCACTTTAGCGGCTCTTCCCGTGGGTGCTAACAAGGTAAATTTATATTTTGCTTTCCAAATATTGTTTACCAAATGGCTAATAATAGAGGTTTTACCTGTTCCGGCATAACCTTTTAACAAAAAAATCTTATTCTCATCTTCAAATATATATTCACCTAAAGATTCCAGCAGATTTTGTTGAGAATCTGTAAGTTCAAAAGGGAAATCTTGGCATAGTAAATGGGCAAAACTACTTGAATTCATCGGCTGTCATTAAAAAACAAAAATACATCAATGATTTGTTTATAAAAAATTTATTGTAATCAAAATAATTATTTTATATTTGCATTACATAAAAAAATTACTGACATGTTTATAAAAATAATCTTAATCATTATTGCCCTGTTTATAATATTTTTGATTGGTTACGCCATCATAAAATATGTACCGGTAAAAATGCTAAAACTCGTTAATTTGATTTTTCTTATTCTTGCCTTATTTTTTGGCTATAAAATATATCAATCCATTTATGGCCCTGTTAAATTTAATCAAACTAAGGTAAAACGATATAAAAAAGTCGTTGAAAAATTAAAAGATATCAGAGATGCTGAATTGGCACATAAAGAAGTTACCGGTGACTATACCGGCACTTTTGACAGTTTGGTAAAGTTTATCGATACGGCTAAATTTGTCATTACGCAACAAAGAGATTCCAGTTATATGTACAGAGATGAGCGCTTGGGCATAGATAAAGCCAAAGATACCGTTTTAATAGATACACTGGGTTTTGTGGCGGTTAAAGATTCATTGTTTAAAAACGATAATCGTTATAAAGATATGATGTGGGTACCTATTTCCGGTAAAGAGCACAAAGTAAAGTTTGAATTAAAACACGGCTATATCACCAGTAGTAACGTCAAAGTGCCTGTATTTATGGCGCGTGTTGATAAAGCTGAAGTATTATACGACCGAGACAAAGATTTGTTGGTGCAAGAAAAAAATATTAAAAGTACTAAAGAAATCAACGGACCTTACATACAAGTTGGTTCAATGGACGAAGTTAATGATTCCGGTAACTGGCCTAAATTATATGACATAGGTGACGACAAAAAATAATTTTACCGAAAATAATTTTAAAGAATTGTCCATACTTGTTAGCTTGTATGGACTTTCTTTTATGCTAAAAAATAACGAAACCCAAGAACGGAAGTTCTTTGAATACACTTTTAGTCCACAAAATCCTATTGGATTAGAAAAAGAATTATTAAAAATATTTGAAGAGCGCAGTATCTTAAAAAATAGCTTTGCAAAATTAAACCTCATTCATCATAACCGATTGAATACACTGGTGCCAAAAGCCGTTTTTGACAAAAAAATGATTAAAGAATATTTAAAGTTTAACATCAAACTGCTCCCAACCGATTTTGCAGATTTTGATGAACTTACGAATTTAAAAAGCATCAATGCTTTTGTACCTTTTGTAAACATCAATAATATTTTTCTCGACTACAACAAACAAATTAACTTTCACCATTCTGCCAGTATCTTCCTTAAGAAAGTTCAAAAAATACGGAAGCACAAAACGAACTTAAAACTCTTTGATGTTTATATAAATGTATTCAAACATGATTTTCAATTAGCCATTTTTAAGAATGAAAAATTAGCATTATACAACCATTTTTCCTACGAAAGCATCGATGAATTTTTATATTTTCTTTTCTTTGCCTTTGAAAGTTTAGAATTAGACGAAGCTAAAACTAGTTTTAATGTTTCAGGCATTGACCAGCAAAATGAAATAATTAAAAATCTTAATGATTTCACTTCAAACATACACATTATAACATCGGGTTATCAAAGTCAAATTAACAATTTTATACTATCTTAATGCATATCAGAATTATTTCAGGAAAATACAAAGCGCGTAGAATAACAGCTCCCAAAAATTTGCCCATTCGACCTACTACCGATAGAGCCAAAGAAGCACTTTTTAATATTCTGAGAAACGATTATTACATTCCGGAACTCAAAATACTCGATTTATTTACCGGAAGTGGGAGTATTTCCTATGAATTTGCCTCTCGCGGCAGTAAAGATATTCAGGCAATTGACGCCAACTATGCAGTGATAAAATTTGTTCAAAAAACTTCAGATTCATTTGATTTTCCCATTAGAGCCATAAAAACAGATGCTGTAAAATTTCTAGAAAAAACTACGGACGTATATGACCTTATTTTTGCAGATCCACCTTACGATTTAGACAAAGAAATACAACAAAAAATGGTTGATATTTGTTTTGAAAGAAAACTGCTAAAAGAAGATGGGCTTTTTGTATTGGAGCATATCGAGCAATTAGATTTTAGTACGCATCCACATTTTAAAGAATCACGAAAATACGGCATGACTGTATTTAGCTTCTTTACATAATTTTAATACGTGCATCTACGACAAACATTTCATATTCATCAGCCAAAACCGGATTCAAATCTAATTCTTCAATCTGTGGATATGCTTGTATCAATAGGGAAATTTGTTCAATTAAATTGATAAACTTATCAATATCAATACCTTTTTGACCTCGCATTCCTTTCATAAGTGGATAAGCTTTTAATTTAGACAATTTATAAGCGATTTCCTCACGAGTTGTAGGTGCCAAAATGCTTTGAACATCTTTTAGCACTTCAATAAAAATACCGCCCAATCCAAATAAAATTAAATGTCCAAAATCACCCTCCTTTTTAAGGCCTACAAATAATTCCAAACCTTTTTTTTGCGCTTGTATCATGACGGCAGTTGCGCCATTAATTTGCATCAATTCTTTAAAGTTTTTTGCCAACGCTACTTCATTCTCTATATTCAAACGAACACCGCCAACATCTGTTTTATGCAAAGGTCCTACAACTTTCAACACAACGGGATACAAATTTTCAGCAAAAGCAATCGCTTTATCAATATTTTTGAAAATACCTTCCTTAACAAGCGAAATATCATATTCAGAAAGTAATTTGTGAACCATATCGGGAGGCAAGTAGCCTTTTGCCTCAATTTCTAGTCCACTGCCCTGCTCTTTTGGCAATACAATTTTAGATGGTTTAGGCGTAAAGTAAGCCTTGGCAAAGGCTTTACCAAAAACCACTTCATCGGGGAAACTCACATTTTGTTTGTCTTGAAA
>JANTGO010000088.1 GCA_024763015.1 Flavobacteriaceae bacterium | reverse complement strand
AATGGAAAATGCAACAAGCGCAGACTATTCCGTTGGAATTGGTAATTATGCTTTATATAGTCTAACCAGCGGCAATTATAATACGGCTATAGGTCATAAAGCAGGATATCATCTAGATACCGGATCTTATAATACTTTTGTTGGAGATTATGCAGGTTATTCAGCGACCAATGCAACCGGAAATGTCTTTATTGGAAATATGGCCGGTTATATTGAAACAGGCAATAATAAACTCTATATTGATAATTCAGATACGGATACACCCCTCATCTATGGTGATTTTAGCACCAATGAGCTGACCATTAACGGTTCTTTAGCCATAAAAGACGGCACAGAGGGCGCAGGTAAAGTGTTGGTTTCTGATGCTAATGGAAAAGCTTCGTGGAGTAATAATTTACCGAAACAAAGTAAAATTATGAGTATTAGTCAATTTGATGCCGTGAGTGCGCATCAAACAACTGAACTTTTTCAAGGTTATTACGGAGCAACCATTTTAGATAGTAATTCATCCGACTATTTATATTTTCCCATAAGATTACCTGAAGGAGCAATAATACAAAGTATTCAGGTTTTTTATTGGGATAATTCCAGTTATGATTTTTACTTGGGAATATCCAGTTATTCTTTATCTTCTTACACAGGTACAAATTTAGGCAATTATACTACTTCCGGAAGCTCTAACTATGTGAGAAATCATACTTTTACAATTAATCTATCAATAAATAGCGACAATACATATTATGTTTTTGTAATGCCAAAAAGCGGGGATTATTGGGATAGCAATTTGGCTATTAGAGGTATCAAAGTGTATTATACCGAATAATAATTTTTAAATTTAGAAAAAGCCATCCTATACAGGGTGGCTTTTTCTGTTTTACATCTTACGTAATTTTCGACCCAAGTAATAATTATTTTGATATATTTGTCCAAATACTAAAAAATATCCTCAAATGAAAAAATTTCTTAAAATTATAGCCGTCATTTTGGTATTATCTGCCATCGGCGGATACTTTGTGGTACAAAATATCAAAAAGTCGGGCTTGCCGGATTATGCCAAAGACATCAAAATTGCCGGACTAACAGACAAAGTTACGGTATATAGAGATCAAAACGGCATTCCACATATTTATGCACAAAACGAAAGAGATTTATACATCGTTACCGGTTATCTACAAGCGCAAGACAGGTTATGGCAAATGGATTTACTCCGTAGGGTCACCCAAGGGCGTCTGTCCGAAATTTTTGGCAAAAAACTCGTCGATACGGATGTTACCTTACGCAAATTAAGAATTCCGGATAACTCGGCAAAACTCCTCCCAACTTTAGAGCCAAAAGTCAACAAGCCTTTGCAATATTTTGCTGAAGGGGTAAACCAATATATCAAAGACCATCAAGATGATTTAGGTTTTGAATTCAAGGTTTTGGATTATCAACCCGAATCTTGGAAACCGGAGCATTCCCTAAATTTGGTCGGTTATATGGCTTGGAACCTAGAATTGGGCTACAAACTCGAGGCAACCTATAACGCCATTAAAAACAAAGTGGACGAAGCACATTTTAAAGAATTACTACCCGATTTTGAGCTACAAAATGATTTCGTTTATAGAGATTTCAATCCCGATGCCCAAAAACTCACAATTGATACCACCTTGGTTGCCAGTTTGGTTAGCATCAACCAAATAACCCCTGATATTTTTACCGGAAGCAACAACTGGGCGGTCGCCGGCAAAAAAAGCACCACCGGAAAACCTATTTTTTCCAACGATATGCACTTGGGTTTGAACATTCCCGGAATTTGGTCGCGTATGCATCAAAATGTAGAAGGCAAACTCAATGTTACCGGTGTTGTCCTACCAGGTGAGCCTTTTATCGTAGCCGGACACAACGACCATATTGCTTGGGGAATGACCAACGTCATGCTCGATGGCTCCGATTTTTATACCGAAACCATCAATCCCGACAACAAAGCCCAGTACCAATTCAACGGTAATTGGAAGGATATGCTGATCAAAAAAGAAAAGATTTTTGTCAAAGGAGAAGAAAATCCTGTTGAAAAAACCTTGTATTTTACGCACAGAGGTCCTATTTTTACCAATTTTAACCAAACAGATGTAAAGCCCGTATCCATGCATTGGATTGGCAACGAACCTTCCTACGAAATAAATGGATTATACGGCTTTAATCATGCCAAAAACTGGGAGGATTTTAGAAAAGCAGCCAGAGGATTTAAGTCCGTAAGTCAAAATATTGCTTATGTAGATATCCAAGGAAATATCGGCATACAAATGACCGGAAGGCTTCCAAAACGCGTAGCGCCCGGTTATCTGTTTCTACCCGGAAACACAGACAAATATGACTGGAAGGGCTATGTGCCTTTTGACAGTTTGCCTTTTGAGTACAATCCGGCTCGTGGCTTTGTCTCCTCTGCCAACAACCGATCAGTTGACCCCAAAAAGTTTAAGTATTATATCACCGAATGGTATGACTTGCCTTATCGAATTAAGCGAATCAGGCAAATGCTAAACGCTAAAGAAAAACTTTCTGTCGAAGATTTTCGTCAAATGGATTACGACCACCATTCCATTCAAGCCGATGAAATGAAACCGATATATCTCAAGCATTTAGCCCTGGCAAAAAACTTGAACGAACAAGAAAAAAAAGCAGTAAAAATTCTAAAAAACTGGGATAATGTCTATACCGAAAAAGCAGTTGCCCCCTTGATATTTGAACAAATGTATCGCAATATGACCAAAAATATTAGTTTAGACGAATTGGGTGTCAATAATTATAAAAACCTAAATAACATGCTGCTTTCGTCAGAATATCTGATGAACCACATTTTTGCACATGAGGGCTCTATTTGGTGCGACGATATTAGCACCCCTGACAAAAAAGAAACTTTTCAAGATATGCTTGTGAAATCTTTTAAAGAAACCGTAAAACAATTAACAAGCAAATACGGTTCTTTTAAAAATATGAGTTGGGGCAGTGTTCACCACTTAAAACTTCAACATCCCATAGGAAAAATAAAACTCATGGATTGGGCTTTTGATTTAAACAGAACCTATGAAGCACCGGGAAATTCAAATACGGTTAATCCTTTTTCCATTAAAGCAAAAGGAGATTTTAACAGTGTCTTTGGTTCTTCTGAAAAACACATATTTAGCACGGTAAATTGGGATAAAAGCAAAAGCATTTTACCCACGGGAATCAGTGGCAATCCCGCAAGTGAGTTTTACTGTAATCAAACGGAAAAATATGTAAAAGGCGAAGTGCTCCCCGACTATTTTAGCCGGAAAGCAGTAGAAAAGAATGCCCTATATAAAATGACATTTTCAAAACAATAAAAACTACAAAGTCAGTAGATTTTTATGATGTTTACTATTAAATCTTACAGTTTTCAATAATTTAATTCAATATTTAATATTTTATGCTACATTTGTAACACAATTTTATAAATGAAAAAAATGAAAAAAATGAAAAAAAGAACCTTACTATTACTCGCACTTAGTTTCGTATTCCTAACAAATTCTTGTAAAAAAAAGAAAGAAGAAGAACAAGCACCTACCTCTTTTACACAAAAAGTGGTTATTGAAGAATACACCGGTGAATGGTGTGGCTATTGCCCTGACGGCGCTAATATTTTAAGACAAATAAAAGCAGACAACCCTAACAAAGCATTTCCCATTTCATATCACATTGGCGACTCTTTTGAAAAACCCGCAGGTAGTTATTACGATAATATTTTTAACCAATATGGATATCCGGGTGGCGTGGTACAAAGATCTAGTATGGCAGGCTCTAGATCGCAGTGGAGTAGCAAGACAACTCAAGAATTAGCCAAAACACCCAAAGCAGGTTTAAAGATTGAATCGTCACTTGATGGAGACAACCTCAATGTAACCGTTAAATTTGCCGGAACAGAAGATTTTGACTCTAAACTAAGCCTTATGATTATCGAAGATGATGTACCGGAAAGCAGTCCGGGTGCGCAATCGGGCGCTCCTTCAGGATACCTAAATCCCGATATGTTTAGAGCTGTTTTAAGCGACAAAGTCGGTGACCCCGTAAGTGTTAAAAATGGAGAAATCGGCGAGAAAACCTACAGCACAAATTTGTCGGGAATGAACAAAAGCAAGGTTTATGTAGTTGCTTTCCTTCACAATGACATAACCGGACAAGATAAATATATCATCAATGCACAACAAGCCAAAGCCGGAAGCACCCAAGATTTTGATTAATTTTTATTACAAAACTACTCTAAACATTTTATCAAACACATGAAAAATAAAGCATTAATTTTATTAGTCCTCAGTTTTTTCTTTTTTTCCAACTCATGTAAAAAAAAGGCAGAAGAGCAAAAGAAAGATGGCACGGAACAACAAGACAGAGGCATTGTGGTAAATGACCCTGCACCAACATCTTTTACCCAAAAGGTACTGGTCGAAGAATTTACCGGCGAATGGTGTGGCTATTGCCCTGACGGTGCCCGAATTTTAAGAATTCTCAAGCAAAATCACCCCGATTTGGTTTACGCAATTGGGAATCATGATGGAGATCCTTTTGAGACTACCACTACTTCGTTTTATATCAGTAAATTTAACGTTGCCTTCTTCCCCTCCGGAACCGTGCAACGCTCCAAACAAAATGGGGAATATGCTATTGGCAGATACGATTGGGAATCGGTTGTGAACAGCAAACTGGCTGAAACGGCACAAGTCGGTTTGAAAATAGAAACCACTTTAAACGGCAACATGCTTAATATCAAGGTGAAATATGCCGGTACACAAGATATCGATTCTAGATTAACAGTATCCATAATCGAAGATGATGTGCCCGAAAGCAGTCCGGGTGCCCAATCAGGTGCCGCTACCGGATATAAACACCCTGACTTGTTTAGAAAAACAGCTTCCGATAAAAGAGGCGACTATACTGTAATTAAAGCTAATACTGTTAAAATGATGACCTATGACAATATAGATTTATCAGGATATAACATCAATAATGTATATATCGTCTGCTTTTTTAACAACAGCATCGATGGTTCGGACAAATCTATTTTAAATGTTCAACAAGTAAAAGCCGGAGACACCAAAGACTTTGACTAATACTATTTTGTTTATTACAAAAGCATAAAAAACGACTGATAAAATATCAGTCGTTTTTTAATATTTGTCAAAATTGGCATTTATGAAGCGCCAATCGTATGTTTTAAATCATTTATTTGGTTCTCCCAAAGCATTCTGGTCTCTTCTTCCTCATCCTCATCGCAAAAATCTGTAACGATAAGCGATACATCTTTGGTCAGCTCATCAACAACTATTTTAAACTCAGTATAAGTACCGGTTTCTTTATCATCTTCATCCAGCCACTTGTATTTTACCCGTTCACCATCTTTTTTTGAAGCAATTTTTGCCCTTTCTTCTGTTTCATCCCAAATAAAAGTGTATATTTTTCCTCTAGAATTTACATCATCGGCAAACCAACCACTTAAGCCTGAAGGGGTCGTCAAATATTGAAAAATCATACTGGGCGATGCGTGAATGGCAAATTCCATTTCAACTTTTATCTTGTCGGTCATAATTTTAAGTTATTAAATTTGGCACAAAATATAAAGAAAAATCTAATTATAAAAATTTATTGTCCTATTTTTGTAAAAATAACTGAAATCATGATTAATTCGGAACAACTCAAAGAACTGGAAAAACGTCTCACTGCTTTACACTACTATCTTTGACATTGATCGAAAGAAAATTGAATTACAAAACGAAGAAGAAAAAACCGGCAATCCTGATTTTTGGGCAAAACCAAAAGAAGCCGAAAAAGTGATGCGTCAAATTCGGAACAAGAAAAAATGGATTTCCGATTATGAAAATGCCCGCGAACAATACGACGAATTAATCATTCTTTACGATTTTTACAAAGAAGGCGAAGCTTCCGAAGATGAAGTGTCCCAACAATACGATATCTGTTTAAAATCGGTAGAAGATATCGAGTTTAGAAATATGCTCTCCGACGAAGCAGATAATTTGAGTGCCGTACTACAAATTACAGCTGGTGCAGGCGGTACAGAAAGCAACGATTGGGCAGAAATGCTCCTTCGAATGTACTTGATGTGGGCGCAAAAAAACAATTATAAAACCAAAGAACTCAATTACCAAGCAGGCGACGTTGCCGGTGTAAAAACCGTTACCATTGAACTGGAAGGCGAATACGCTTTTGGCTATCTCAAAGGTGAAAACGGTGTACATAGATTGGTAAGAATATCGCCTTTTGACAGCAATGACAAGCGACATACCTCGTTTGCATCGGTTTATGTATATCCCTTGGTCGATGATACTATTGAAATTCATATCAATCCTGCTGATATTAAATGGGAAACCATGCGAAGCAGCGGTGCCGGCGGACAAGCCGTAAACAAAATAGAAACAGCGGTAAGGCTAAGACACCAACCATCTGGTATCATTATTGAAAATTCCGAAACGCGTTCGCAACTCGAAAACAAAGAAAAAGCGATGAAATTACTCAAATCTCGTCTCTATGAGATCGAAATGCAAAAACGCATGGAAGAACGCAATGAAATTGAAGCCAATAAAATGAAAATAGAATGGGGTTCACAAATCCGAAATTACGTGATGCATCCATACAAACTGGTTAAAGATGTACGAACCGGACACGAAACTTCGCAAGTAGATGATGTGATGAATGGCGAAATAGGTGATTTCTTAAAAGCTTATCTAATGCTAAATGGACAAAAACCAAAAGAACAAAAACTATAAATCTCATATATTACTAAAAATAAATTACTATGAACTTTCCATACGCGGAACCTTTTAAAATAAAAACCATAGAGAATGTCAAACGTTCTACTATGGAACAACGAAAACAATGGATTGAAGAGGCACATTACAACTTGTTTAACCTGAAAAGCGAACAAGTTTTTATAGATTTGCTTACCGACAGTGGCACCGGGTCAATGAGTGATAACCAATGGGCAGAAATTATGAAAGGGGATGAAGCTTATGCCGGTTCCAAATCTTTTGAACTGCTCAAATCAACGGTACAACGCATCACGGGTTTTAAATATATGATTCCCACACACCAAGGACGCGCTGCAGAAAACGTACTGTTCTCTGCCTTGGTAAAAGAAGGTGATATCGTTCCGGGCAATGCCCATTTTGACACGACCAAAGCCCATATAGAATTCAGAAAATCAAAAGCCATTGATTGCACCATTGATGAGGCAGCAAATACGGATGTTTTTCATCCTTTTAAGGGAAATATCGATTTGAACAAACTTGAAGACGTTTTTAAAAAATATCCCAAAGAAAAAATACCTATGGTCATCATGACCATTACCTGTAATACCGCCGGTGGACAACCCGTCTCTATGAAAAATATCAGAGAAACCGGTGCTTTGTGCAAAAAATATGGTATTCCCTTGTATTTTGATGGGGCACGTTTTGCAGAAAATGCGTATTTTATTCACAAGCGCGAGGATGCTTACAGGCATGCTAAAATCAAAGAAATTGTCAAAGAAATGTTTTCGTACGGCGATGGCATGACGATGAGTGCCAAAAAAGACGGATTGGTCAATATGGGTGGATTTATTGCTACTAATAGCGAAGACGCATACAACAAAGCAACTGTTTTTGCCATTTTATTTGAAGGATTTATCACTTATGGTGGTATGAGCGGACGCGATATGGGCGCATTGGCAGTAGGTTTGGACGAAGCAACCGAACTAGACTACCTGGAAAGTCGCGTGCAACAAGTGCATTATTTGGGTAGAAAACTGATGGCAGAAAACGTGCCGGTACAACAACCCATTGGCGGACATGCCATTTATTTAGACGCCAACAAATTTGTACCGACCATTCCAAAAGAACAATTCAGAGCGCAATCTTTGGCAATAGAATTATATATCATCGGAGGTATTAGAGGGGTTGAAATCGGTACAATTCTAGCAGACCGCGACCCTGAAACAGGTAAAAACCGCTATCCGGATTTGGAATTGGTTCGACTGGCAATTCCCAGACGTACTTACAGCGATAACCATATGAATTATGTAGCGGCTGTATTGGAACATGTATATAACACCCGTCACGAAGCGCGTACCGGCTATGAGATAATTTACGAACCGCCCATCCTACGACATTTTACCGTAAAATTGCGTAAAATTTAAAAAACAAATATAACAAACAAAAAGTTAATAAATATGAACAAAATAATTATCTGGCACAATACCCGTTGTCGCAAAAGTAGAGAAGGCCTGGCAATGGCTGAAAAAATCAGACAAGAAAGAAATATTGCAATAGAAATTAGAAAATATCTCGACAATCCTCCAAGTGTCGAAGAACTCAAAAATGTTTTGAAAATGCTAGAAATCAAGCCCATTGATTTGGTGCGTGTCAAAGAAGCTATTTGGAAAGAAAATTTTAAAGGAAAAGATTTAACCGATGCACAAATTATAGAAGCAATGGCAAAGTTTCCTAAATTAATTGAACGTCCGGTTGTTATTTATAAAAACAAAGCAGTGTTGGGACGTCCTGCTGAGAATGTAGAGAAATTATTTTAGAACTTATTTTTTGAAATCCGGCACTTCGGTACAATTATTTAAATCACTCAGTGTCCTACGCCTTGTAATTTTTTAGCAGTATCGCAGGTGGCTGAGTGATTTTACGAATTCTTCGTAAAATTGTATCAAAGCCCCGACATTGTAATCCGGCACTTCGGTACAAATTTTCTTTCTTTCATTCAGAAAATTCACTCAGTGACCTAATTTTACAATTTAAAATCATCAGCTACAAAATTACTGTCTTGCTTGCATTTGGCTTTAAGCACTTTCATATCAGACTGCCATTCATTGCCATCAAAGTATGATAAGCCTTTGAAATCGCGCATCTTATACATTGCTTTTTCGCCGTAGCAAGTTCCTAAATACACTTCTTTGAGCCCTTGTGTTTTTGCCCAATCAATAATGCTATACATCATCCATTTTCCCAATCCCAGTCTGCTGTATTGCAAGTCGTAAAAGGAAAACCAGTAGTGTAGTATTTCGTCGGTCATCACGGCAAAAACATAACCGAGTACTTGTCCGCCGGATGTAAACGCAAATATATAATTCAACGCATCCCAATCATAAATAAAATTAAAACGATTTTTGGGCATTTTACCATCAAATCGTATGGCTGCATAGTCTAAACAAAACTTCTGAAAAGCTTCCGATTTTTTAAAAACCGATTTTTTAAAAACGGAAATTTTAGGGGATAAATCTGCCATTTTTTTTATAACCCGCCTATTCTCTGAGGTGGGGGCAAAATCATCGAGATTTACCTTTAAACTTCTTGCTAAATAATAATGAGGTGTATCTAAATCAAGATTATTACTATAAGGTAAAAAACCTTTTCTGTAAATATCATTAGTCTCATAATCAGCTTCTTGCAAGCAATAAACGGCATAATTGAAGGTGTAAGTTTGATAATCTACAAGACTCTCCGAGCGAAATATTTTCATAATTTTAATTTATTGCCTTAATGCGTCATTATGCATCTTTTTGCGCTTGATAAGAAACATCAAAATATATCTGTTTCTAAGCTTTTCAGCAAAGACTATTTATCATCCGGTTTGATTATTTGCAAACGTAACTCATCTAACTGCTCTTGACTAATGGTATCCGGTGCATCGATCATGACATCACGACCGGCATTGTTTTTAGGGAAAGCAATAAAATCGCGAATGGTTTCTTGTCCGCCCAAAATAGCCACCAATCTATCCAAACCAAAAGCCAGTCCGCCGTGTGGTGGCGCACCGTATTCAAAGGCATTCATCAAGAAACCAAATTGTTTTTTGGCTTCCTCATCAGAAAATCCAAG
>JANTGO010000087.1 GCA_024763015.1 Flavobacteriaceae bacterium | reverse complement strand
GAATATATTGCCGATACTCAAGTGCTTCGGCAGGTCGATAAGGAAACTTATTTTAACCAATTATTGCAAAGTGTTTTTCAAACGACACATATTTCGTTTGTCAATCAATTTTATAAACCATCATTAATTAAAAAACGTATCAAAATGCAAAAAAAACAGAAATCAGGCATTTGGGCAAAACTAAAATATGCCGTTGCCGTAGTGAGTTTATTAGGATTTATCAGTTTGGTAGATGCCTGTAAAGATGACAATACTTCTTCAAAAGCTAAAAAAGTTAACAAAGAAACAGTTAAAGACGACAATGCTTCTTCAAAGGATAAAGAAGAAATTGAAATTAAACAAGTAGAAGAATCCGATGTTGAAGTTGCTTTCCAGTTTATTCAAAATCCGCCTATCTACCCGGGTTGTGAAGGCAAAAAAGGAAAAGCTCTAAAAGATTGCATGAGCAAAAAAATACAAAAGTTTATCAGCAGTCAGTTTGACACCAGTATCGCCAGCGATTTAGGATTATCCGGTGAAAGAGTCAGAATAAGTAGCGTCTTTACCGTTGACAAAACAGGAAAAGTGAGCAATATTAAAGTACGATCTAAATATAAAGAACTGGAAAATGAAGCCCGAAGAGTAATTTCAAAATTGCCCAGAATGAAACCGGGAAAAGTAAATGGGCAAGCGGTAAAAGTTCGTTATACCCTACCCATTATTTTTAAGATAGAAAAATAAGTAGTTTAATCCGAAAATTTATTTAATTGTTTATAATTCGATATTTATAAATTTTCCGTCTTACTAAAAAAACGCATCACTTTGTGGTGCGTTTTTTTGTTGTGTGCAAGCTTTATAATTTTTTAAAGTGACAAACTCAAAAATAATAGAACTGTTATGAGGACAAAAACTATAAACTTATTAGTTTAGTAAAATCAATTCTTGCATTTCTTTTTCCAGTCTGGATAATTGCATCAAACTCTCAAAGTATGCATCAAAATGTCCCTTGGTCAACAAGGCGATAGATTTCTTTTTTAATTCTTGATATACAGCTAATAGTTTCATAGTATTTAATTTTTTGATTTGTTGTGGCTTGTGCCTGCCAATTAAAATGCAATCATTGTGCCAAAGTTGTAATATTCTGACTAACAGGTAATTGCAATAGCATTTTTCAACTTTAACATTTGATATTTTTATGGTATGGCATTTGTAATCAATATATTCGTAAATTTGCTTGCTTATGAAACATTCGAAATATTTTTTATGGTTCTTATTGTTGGCGCTTGCACAATTTGCAAGAGGGCAAAACCCGCAATTGGCAAAAAAATATTTTGATGATGCTGATTTTGATAAAGCCATCTATGAATACAAATTGCTTGTTAACAAATTTCCCTACAGAGATGCTTATGTAATGGCGTTGGTGAAATCATACCAAGCGCTTAAAAAATATGACGAAGCAAACAAGTTGATCAAGCAACAACATCCCAAAAGAAAGCCACAGCTCTATGTTTTTTTGGGCTACAATTATCAATTGCAAAAAGATAGTTTGAATGCCAAAAAATATTATAAGAAAGCCATAGATTTGGTTGCTAAAAAACCACAATTTGTTTATTCAGTCGGAAATGCCTTTCAAAATTTTTATTTGTTGGATGAGGCATTAGAAGTTTATAAAACAGCTATAAAACAAACGGGTAAATCAAATTATTATATGCAAGTAGCCCAAATTTATGCAGAAAAAGGCGATTTAGATAAAATGATAGAAAGCTATTTAACCTTGTCAGAAGTAAATGGCTATGAAGCCCAAATAAAATATTATTTGACAAAATTTATCACGCAAGACCCCGAAAATAAGGTCAATGAGATATTAAAAAACCGGTTGGTCGAGCGGATCAGCCAATCACCTGAAACCAAATGGTATCGCTTGTTGCATTGGCTCTACATTCAGCAAAAAGAATATAAAAAAGCTTTTTTTCAACTAAAGAGTTTGTATAGAAAAAACGAAGCAGAAATTAGTGAAATTTACCACCTGGCGCAAACGGCAAATTACAATAAGAAACAAGAAGAATCCAGGGTAATCTATCGTTTTGTTATTGATCAAGCGAGCGATCAAGATATTACTTATCAAGAATTGAGCAAATTGGCATTGCTTAAGATGGATATGTCAAAAATACTATCATCCGAAGCCAAACAAGCACTCAAGCAAACTTTTGAAAAATATAGAGCAGAAGATTGGTCGCTAAGAAATAAAATTAGTCTGGATTTGTTATATGCTGATTTTGTCGCTTTTCACCAAAAGAATCCAACCGAAGCCTTAAAAATCTTGGCTGATTTAGAAAAAATGCCAATGTCTAAAACGAACAAGGCGGCAGTTTTGTTAAAAAAAGCGGATGTGCTACTGTACAATAGCAAATTTAGCCAAGCATTGATTTTATATACACAAGTGCAATTGGATTTTCCCAACAATGAAATAGGGCACGATGCGAGTTATAAAATTGCACAAGCATCTTTTTTCCAAGGTGATATCGATTGGGCACACTCGCAGTTAAAAGTCGTAAAATCAGTAGCAAGCGATTTTATAGCAAATGATGCTATCGACTTGGATTTAATTATCATTAACAACAAAGAGGAGGGTGATACGCTGCAATTGGGTTTAAAAAAGTTTGCCAAAGCAAAATTTGAAATATTTAGAAAAAACCCGCAAAAAGCTTTGCTTATCCTCGACTCGATAGCGCAAAATTTTAAAGGGCAACTTATTTACGACGATGCCTTGTGGACAAGGGCACAGATTTTTGAACAAACTAAGAAATACACAAGCGCTATACAAGATTACGAGGCAATTCTTGCAAATAAAACAGAAGAATTGTACAAAGATGACGCTTTATTTAGAATGGCTGAAATATTTCGCTTATATTTGAATGATGAGGCAAAAGCCAAAAAATTGTATAAAAAAATTATTATAGATTATCCGGCAAGCTTTTGGTTTGTCGATGCAAGGACATATTATCGCAAATTAAGGGGAGATAATATCGAATAGACACAAACAAACAAAATAAAAAATTATGAATTCTAAACACTTATTTTTTCGCAAAACGAGCTTAGTACTTTTGCTGTTTATGATTTCTTTTGCAAATGCACAGAACAAAATAAGCACAAAAACCTACAACAAGCTAAAACAAGCTAGGCTTGAATTTGAAAACACACCTGTTTTGCAAGGTGCCAGACATGGTATTTCGGTAAGAGATATGACTACCGGAAATGAAATTGTTGCGGTAAATAATGAAGATAATTTTGCGCCGGCATCCAATTTAAAGTTGCTCTACACTTTATCAGCCGTAGATTTATTTGATAAAGCTTTTGTCTATACGACCAAACTATACAAAACCGGAAACTTATTGGCAAATGGTATTTTGATGGGCGATTTGGTTTTTCAGCCAAGTGGTGATCCCAGTTTTGCTTCGCAAAGGATGAATGAATCTCTAGATTCTATTGTTGATGTAATCGTGAATCAGATTAAAGCAACCGGTATTAAAGAAATCAAAGGCAACTTGGTGATGGAACTAAATGGTTTTAGATACCCGCTTTGTGGTAGTATTCCCATAGAAGATGTGGGTAATTATTATGGAACAGGCGCTTGGGATTTTAATTTTAACGACAACCGCATCGATGTGTATGTTGAACGTAGCACCGAAATTGGAAAACCGGTTAAGATATTATATACCAAACCCGAAATCCCCGGGATTACTTTTATTTCTAAAGTAAAAACAGCGGCTCCGGACACTGATGACCAATCTTATGTTTTTGGGGCACCCTATACCATGCCTCGTTATATTTTGGGAACTATTCCTGCCGGAGAAGATACTTTTAAGATTAAAGCAGGGATTCCTAATCCACCTTTGTCATTTTTAAAATTATTGCAAAAAAAACTAAATGACCTTGCTATTTACGTCGAAGATGTACAAATAAAATATACACAAAAGGATTATAAAAATCCGATTTGGGAAAAAAATTCAAAACCATTGTTATATTTGGCAGAAACAACCAATGATTACAGTATAAACCATTTTAGTGAAGCTTTTGCTTGGTTGCTAATTCAAGGTAACAAACCGGCTGATGGGTATATCGATAAAGAAGCTATTCATGATTTTTTTGTGCCATACGGATTTGAAAAAGCGGATATCGAAGACGGCTGTGGATTGGCACCAGATAATTTAGTGCAACCGGCACAAATGACAGATTTTCTAAAAATAATGACAGATAGACTGGGGGGTAATGAAGTTTTGTCAATTTTACCTCACGCCGGAGTGGATGGTTATGCAAAGTATTTTTTAAAAGACAATCCCCTTCAAAACCAAGTTTGGGTTAAAAGCGGATCGGTGAGTAAAGTGCAGAATTATACCGGTATTTTTAAAGCAAAATCAGGAAAATTTTATAGCTTTTCGGTGATGACCAATATGTTTATAGGTAAACATAAGGACGTGAAAACAGCCATTGAAAAACTATTAACGGCTTATATTAAGAATTTATAGGAATGTTTCAAGTTGGAAAAACAATCATAACAGAAGATTTATTCGAAAAAGATTTTGTCTGCAATCTTAATGCTTGCAAGGGTATTTGTTGTGTCGAGGGCGATTCGGGTGCGCCGCTACTAGAGGAAGAAAAAACTATCTTAGAAGCTATTTATGATAAGGTTCTCCCATATTTAACCGATGCGGGTAAACAGGCTATTGAGGCACAAGGAAAGTATGTAATTGACAAACAAGGAGAACTGACAACACCTCTTATAAATGACAAGGAATGTGCCTACGTTACGCAAGATGAAAATGGGACATACCTTTGTGGCATAGAAAAAGCTTATTTGGATAAAAAAATTGATTGGCAAAAACCAATTTCTTGCCATTTATACCCGGTAAGGGTAAAAGATTTTGGCGAGTTTCAATCGGTCAACTATGATAGATGGGATATTTGCGCAGATGCCTGTACATTAGGAAAACAGTTGCAAGTGCCGTTGTTTAAATTTCTCAAGGAACCGCTGATTAGAAAATTTGGCGTGGATTGGTATCAAGAGATAGAAATCATTGCCAAAGAATATTATAAATGATATTTAATGTACCTTTGTAAAGAAACTCTCTTAAAAATATATAGGATAACGCATTGATTATTGATGTGTTATGAATAAATAAAAACAGATGAAAAAATATTTTTTACTTATTATGGTCTTGTTGTCTTTAAATATAGGGGCGCAAGTAAATTACAAAACCGAATTGCTACAACACAAAGCAAACTTTCGTAGTTTGGTAGCGCAGCAAAGACAGTATTTTGCTGACAAAAAAGCAAATGGAGAATGGACACGCTACGACAAAAAAGCCCAAAAACAGTTTGAACGTTGGGCATACTTATGGAAAGATAGAATCGATGCTAACGGACAATTTCCCGAAAACATTCCTGATTTATCCAAACAGGATTTTATCAACTTGTTGGACAGCAGGAATAATACTAAGAATCACAACAATCTGGCAACAGCACAATGGACTCAAGTAGGTCCCGTAAATAGACCGAATATCAATGGATACGACGCATATCCGGGCATGGGCAGGGTAAATGTGGTAGCTGTTTCACCGGCAAATAACAATATAATGTATGTAGGGACTGCCGGTGGCGGTGTTTGGAAAACGACCAATGGCGGTTCATCTTGGACGCCTATGTCCGATAATTTGGCAACTTTGGGTGTTGCGGATATCATTATCAATCCTAGTAATGCAAATATTATTTATATAGCAACAGGCGATCCGGATGGTTTTCAGTATCCTTCTATCGGGGTGTTTAAATCCACAGATGCCGGTGCAACATGGAATCCGACGGGACTTACGTTTAGTTTGTCCAATGGGGAATTTATTAGAGATTTGGCTTTTGCACCCGGTAATCCCAGCAAAATTTTTGCGCTGACCAATTACAGAATTAAATATTCTACCAATAGCGGTGCCAGTTGGTCCAACGCAACGGTATCCGATGCGCCTAATGGAGCCAGATACCAAAGCATTATTTTTGATCCGAATGATAACAACAAGGTTATTGCGTCCGATTACTTTGGTAATATTTACTATTCAACCAACGGCGGTAGCAATTTCTCAAAAAATACAGGTCTGCCCGGTGGTGGCGGCGCTTGGGGAAATCATTTAAAATTGGCAGCCACGCCAAATGATAATGATTACTGTTACGGAATGTACAATGACGGACATTTTGCCAAGTTTAAATACAATATGACCAATTCCTCTAGCGACAGGGTAAGATATACAGCTATCTCGGGTTATGAACCCCAATATGGGTATAATATTTGCCTTGCCGTTTCACCAACAGACCAAAATAAAATAATGGTTGGTGGTGTTAAAGGCTATCAATCAACCAACAATGGGCAAAGTTTCACAGTAAAAATGAATCCGTATAATGACCCGCCGGGTGTAGGATTTTATATGCACCCCGATTTTCATTATTTTGGTTTTTTAAGCGACGGGGCTACGGTTATTACCGGACATGACGGTGGTTTACACAAAGGTACTTTCGGTAGTAGCAATTGGACGGATCTATCAAATGGTTTGGTGATTACGCAATCTTACAATATTGCGCTGACACAAGCATCCAACGGTGATGATTTTATGATGGCAAATCAAGATAACGATGGTTTTTCAAAAGTACAAAAAAATGGTTCCAGGCAATGGGTATCTTGTGCTGCAGGCGATGGAACTTGTACAGCGATTAATTATAACAATCCGAATATCAGGTATTTAGGAGGTGCATCTGGTGCTTTATACAAATCCACTGATGCTTATGCGTCTAGTGCTTATTCAGCTTCAGTACTTGCTTCTGGATCTGCTTCGGCAGCTTTTGTTTCACCCTTATCCTTGCACCCAACCAATCCGGCAATATTATATGCCGGTTACGGAGATGTGCGTAAATCAAGCAACAGTGGTGGAAGTTTTACCAGTTTGAACTCAGGTTTAACAAAAACCTCATTTTTAGATATAACGACCAATAATAGCAGCGTAAATATTTATGCTATTGGGGACAATGGCGCTAAACATAGCAACAATGACGGCAGTTCTTGGTCAAGCATTTCTTCACCGGTATCCGGACAGGATATCAATAGTTTTGCGGCCAAACCCAATAGTAATATTGTATATGCTACTGTTTCGGGTTACCAAAGTGGTGCCAAAGTATTTAAATCTACCAATGGCGGAAGCTCTTGGACAAACATCAGCAACGGTTTGCCCAATATAGTGATGAAAAAAGTCCTATTAAAAACCGATCTCAATAATGAAACACTTATCTTGGCTACAGAAGCCGGTGTTTACTGGAAAGATAATACACATACCAGCTGGCAAAAACTAGGTATAGGCTTACCCAATGTAATCGTAACAGATCTTAAAATTAATTACACGGATCAAGACCTTTATATTGGAAGCTTTGGTCGTGGTATGTGGAAAGTTCATGTGGCAAATATTGGTGCTGTCAGCTTTAACGAAGATGAAAAACCGGTTGTTTATCCAAATCCCGTAGTGAATAATTTGGTAAACGTTAAAATTCAGGATGTTTTATTAGACAACAACCAACCTGTTGATTACAAGGTCTTTAATGTTGTAGGAGGTATTATTTCAGAAGGAAGCTTGCAACAAAATAATAACCAAATCAGATTGAATAATCCTGCAAAAGGTATTTATATGATCAGAATTTCAAACGGACAAAAATCAATGCTTAAAAAATTGATTGTTAAGTAGAAATAGTGTTATAAATAATCTAAAAATAGTAAACACATGAAAACAAATAGCATACATATCGCATTATTATTATTTACGGCTGTTTTTTTTAGTTGTAAATCGAGTTTTACCACTGTAACAGATGTCAAAAAAGCTTTGGTGATGCCCGGTGTGCCACAAGGACAGATTTACATCAATTACACGGCTACCATCGAGCTAACAGCCCCGGCGGTGTTGCAAGAAGCTTTTTTAAAACAAGGGGACAAAAGCATTCCGCTGACAGATTATAGTCTTATTGATTTAGCAACCGGAAGCATTATGAAAAACGATGCAGTTCTACCTGTGGGAAAATATTTTTTTAGCGCCCGTCTTATAAAACAGGAAAATACGGACAAAAAGGAAGATGTTTTAAACCTGCGTTTTAAAAATGAAAGATTAGAAACAGTTGCTAAAAAAGTGGATGTGGCACCTACGCAATTTCGTAAATAACTCTTAGCTTTTTTAATAATTTTTCATTTTACGGATGCTTATTTCCAATTTTTTTGTATTTTTGCCGGAAATAAAATTAAAAAACAGAAGATAATGAAAAAAATTATGATTATAGCATCTTTGCTTTTTGTATTTTCAATGCAAGCACAAGATAAGAAAGAAGATGCAAAAGTTTGGAAAAAAGGTGGAACCTTGGGCTTAACATTTAGCCAAGCTTCTTTTAGCAACTGGTTAAAAGGTGGTGAAAATGCTTTGGCAGTAAATGCTTTGGTTAATTATGACTTCAATTACAAAAAAGACAAATCTGTTTGGGATACCAAAGTAATTGGTGCTTATGGTCTTAGCCGTATTGACAATGCTACCAAAAAAACAGACGACCGTTTTGAAATTAATTCGGTTTATGGAAAGCAAGCAAAAGGAAACTGGTATTACTCATTCTTTGGTGATTTCAAAACACAGTTTACCGACGGGTATGACTATACGACAACGCCATCATTGGTAACTTCAAAATTATTTGCACCGGCTTATTTCAACTTTGGTCCGGGTATGTTATGGAAAAAATCAGATAATTTGAAAGTGAATTTTGCACCGGCAACTTCAAAATTGTTATTTGTAATGGACGACACACTTGCAGCAGCAGGCGCTTATGGTGTTGAGCCCGGCAAAAATTTGCGTTATGAAATAGGTATGGCAATCAATTCATATTACAAATTTGATTTGATGAAAAACATTTCTGTTGAAAATATTTTAGGGCTATATTCTAATTATTTAGATCACCCTGAGAATGTAGATGTTGATTATCAAATGAACATTGCAATGATCATCAACAAATATTTTTCTGCCAATGTAGGTTTGCATACTATTTATGATGACAATGCCTTACAAGATATTCAGTTTAAAGAAATATTTGGATTGGGATTCAATGCAAAATTCTAGGTTAATCTAACCATAAACAACAACAACTAATTTGAACCGCCGTTTTTGCAAATGCAAAAACGGCGGTTTTTTTTTGTTCAAGTACGGGTATGATTTGGAAATTATAATAAAACTAAAGGTTTGATAGAAAGTTTAGAAAATCAATTATTTATGGTGTAATTTATTTATAATTTAAAAATTGCTTCTTATTATTTAGAATTGTTTTAAATAAAATAATATCTTTGCGTTTTTTAAAATGGTAAATCAAAAATAATTTAATAAATGAAAAAAGTACTGATTTTGACAACAATATTTTTTGCAATAACAACCTTTGCATTGGCGTATATCCTACTGTTTACAGGCACTGAAATGGTGAAAAATGAAAAGGACACAAGAATAACCGTAAAATATGCTCCGGATCTAAGAAATCTAGTTTTAAGCGAGATGAGAGATTATTTAGAAGTAATCTCTGAAATTCAACAAGGTCTTGCAGAAGACAATCCCGAAAAAATATACAAAGCTGCCTTGCGACAAGGGGATGCCTCTTTAAGAGATACGCCGGTTCGTTTGCTCAAATTATCACCCTTGCCTTGTAAACAGATGGGATTTGCCGGTCATCATATTTTTCAAGCTATTGCCGATAGCGCTAAAACAAATTACAAGCCCAAAACGACCATAAAACAAATGGCAGCATTGACTAATAATTGCATTACTTGCCACAGAACTTATAAAGTTGCATCAGAATAGAAATAGTTTTTTTAATAAATCGCAATATTTTTGTACAGTTGCTAAGTAGATTGTACAAGTGGCATATTCATATTTCGTATCACTGTTGTCCGATAAAAAATAAATAGAAAGGAAGTTATAATCAACTTCCTTTCTTTTTTTAGTATTTTTGATTTTACAACAAACTAAAATACT
>JANTGO010000086.1 GCA_024763015.1 Flavobacteriaceae bacterium | reverse complement strand
TTCTACTGCTACCCGTTACAAATTCGGGGCCTACGACTACTGTCATAGGAAATTCGGCAGCTTGTTCGAGCGGACTACCGGGATTCATTGTGATACAGCCGGTTATGGCGCCTTCTTCCCTGGCTTTTTTAATTGTAGAAACCACATAAGGCGTGGTGCCGGATGCAGCAATGCCTACCAGTACATCGCGTTTGGTAAAGTTTTTATCTAACAAATCTTGCCAGCCTTGTGTAAGACTGTCTTCGGCTTCTTCAACGGCATTGCGAAGCGCATGGTCACCACCGGCAATCAAACCGATGACCAAATCGTTTTCAACGCCAAAAGTAGGTGGACACTCGCTGGCGTCTAAGACACCTAATCTGCCACTGGTACCGGCACCAATATAGAATAGTCTGCCCCCTTTTTTTAACTTTTCTACCATACGCGTAACAAAGGCTTCAATTTTTGGAATGGCTTTTTCTACGGCTAAAGGTATTTTTTTATCTTCTTTATTGATATTGACCAAGAGTTCGTGAATACTCATCTTTTCCAAATTGTCATAAAGCGAGTCTTTTTCCGTTATTTTATCAAATTTATTTTGTTGATTCATGTTTATTTTTTTTCATATTTTTTTATCAAGCGCTATTTTATAAAAATAGAAAATCGTTGATAGTATTTTTTGACAGTTTTTTTCGATCTTTTTTTGAGCGTTTTCGGTATGCGTTTATAAAAAGCAAAATGCGCTTTGACGATTGCCCAAGTGTGTACCGATTTTCCTTGAAATAAGAATACGATGCCTGCCAGGCCATCGAGCAACAGCCTTGTAAATATAATGGGAAAGATAAGCGAAGCCGGCAAATTTTTTAGGAGCATTACCAAGTTATTTCTAAAATTTAAATAGGTTTTAAAAGGATTCTGGTTGCTTAAACTGGCACCGCCCAAGTGATATACTTCTGATGTTGGAATATAAACTACTCGTTTTTGGTGATGATGAGCACGCCAACAAAGATCGATTTCTTCTTGATGGGCAAAAAAACTTTCATCAAAACCTTGAAGGTCTTTAAAAAGTTTTGAACGGATGAATAAAGCAGCGCCCGATGCCCAAAATATTTCTTTGGCTTGTTGATATTGACCTTTGTCTTCCTCTATTTTGAACAGGATACGACCATCGCAGTAAGGATAGCCAAACATGTCGATAAAGCCACCGGCAGCACCGGCGTATTCAAACATCTTTTTGTCTTTGTAATCTTTTATTTTTGGTTGTACAATGGCGACATCTTCGTTTTCCTCAAAAACTTTTATGATGGGTTTTAACCAATTTTTAGTTACGGCAATATCCGAATTGATTAAGGCATAAACATCTGCTTCAATTTGTTGTAAGCCCAAGTTATATCCACCGGCATACCCATAGTTTTTGTCGAGTTTGACAATCTTTATTTCGGGATAGTTTTGTTGCAAGAACGCTGTAGAGTCATCGGTAGAGGCATTGTCGATTACGTATAAATCCGCTTCTGCAGAATATTGCTTTACGGAAGGAAGAAATTCCTTTAAAAGTGCTTTGCCGTTCCAATTTAAGATAACTACTGCGAGTTTCATGTGTCTAATGATTTGTTATAGATTTTGCAACTGCCATTTATACATTATTTTTTATATTTTCTTTCTACATATTGACCGATATAATAAAATACCAAAATAGGTATAAACATAAATTTCGCTGATTTTTCGAGTAAGTCAAACTGATTAAGAACGATTAATATTAATGCTATTAGTGAAATTACAATGAAATCAAATGTTAGTTTTTTCATTTATCTGCCTTTTTTAATTAGTACCGTTATTAATAAGCTAATATAATGCTGTCAGTTGATAAAATTATTCCTTTTTGTTTGAAGGTAATTCTTTTAAAAATTCAAAATTACCATCCTTAAAATTGATTTGGCAAATATAGTGTTTCAATCCATTCGTTAAAAATAAATAAGGTGCTTTGAGCAACCAATTGTACTGATTGGCTTGATCAAAAGTTTTTTGGCTAATTTTTACCTCCGGTGCTTTGCACTCAATTAGTATTTCGGCTTGCATCTCTTTGTTGAATACTACAATATCAAAACGTCTTTTTAACTGATTGATATTCAGTTGTTTTTCGACAGCAATTAAACTTGTAGAATAGTTCTTTTCCCGGATTAAATAATGTATAACATGTTGCCTGACCCATTCCTCGGCTGTCAGCAAAAAATAGTCTTTGCGAATGACATCAAATATATAAGTGCCATTTGCATTGTGTTGATACTTAAAGGAATATGTTGGAAAGTTTAGTCTTTGCATATAGCAAATATAAGCTTTTCGTTCAATTATTCATTAATAAGTTCTTTAATTTTTGCTTCTAATTCTTCGCGTCTTAGATTTTTGGCTCGGATAATACCTTTGCTATCCAGAATAAATGTTTGCGGAATAGACATTACACCATAGAGTTTTGCTACCGGTTCTTGCCATTTTTTTAAGGAAGAAACTTGTTGCCATTTTAGTCCGTCATCATCAATGGCTCGTTGCCAAGATATTTTATTTCCGTCTAACGATACCCCGATGATGTTCAAACCTTGGTCGTGGTATTTATTGTAGATTTGTACCATATAAGGGTTTTCATTTCTACAAGGACGACACCAAGATGCCCAAAAATCTATAATGGTAACCTTGCCCATGGCTTGTGTTAAAGACAATTTTTTGCCGTCGATAGTTGTGCTGATAAAATTGGGTGCTTTGCCGCCAATTTTGGTTGCGCCAACCGTTAATAGGGTTGTGTTGATATTTTTACCAAGTGGTAATTTTTTTACAGCTTCGGGGTAAGTTTCAAAGCTTTTTCTAATTTTTTCAAAGTCAGATTCGGGGGAACTTAAAAGTGTTTTCATGATGATAAGTCCTACGATATCTTTATTGTTTTCTATATAATCATATTGATATTTTTCGGCATCTTTTTGCCAATTTTCGAATGCTTTTTTGATGGAGTCTCTAGCTTTATCGGTTGCAGCTCTTCTATAATTCAAAGTAATTTCTTTGCCTTTAAATTGATCCTTTTTGGAATGTTTTTGATATTCATAGAATTTTTTGGTCAAACCGGAGGTAGATTTAGAAAAGTCAGAATTGTATAAATCCATGGGTTTAACATCAACAACAATGTCTCCATCACCTATAATTACCGGAATTCTTTGTTTTGTTTCCGTAATGGTCAACATGGCAATATCAGGGGTTTGTTGCGGCACGGTAAAACTAAAAATGCTGTCTTTTATTTGCACAGTATCTAATGGAATACTTTTTAGGTCTTTATCAAATTTGGATAGCTCTATGTTTTTCCCATCGTTATCGGCTATTTTGCCTTTGATTTGATAAGTTATTATTTTGGGGGCAGTTGAGCAGTTTTGAAGCAGTAAGCCAATAATAAATATGGAGAAGATTTTTTTCATTTTAGAATAATTTTATAGAAAAGTGATTTGTTTGATTTTAGATGAAAATATATGATGTTTTGTTAAAAAAACGAAGCTGAGGTGTTATGCCATCAAAACATCAAAACACTTCAGCTTCATATTTTTTCTATTATTAGAATGCTAATGTTCTTTTGCTATTCTTCCAGCAACTCTTTGATTTTAGCTTCTAGTTTTCCTCGTCTTAAGTTTTTGGCACGAATGACACCGTTTTTGTCCAAAATAAAAGTTTGTGGAATAGATTCTACGTGGTACAATTCACGGGCAATCGGGTCGTTCCAAAATTTTAAATTAGATACTTGATACCAAGTTAGGTGATCATCTTTAATGGCTTTTACCCAAGCTTCTTTATTTCCCGGTTTGTCAAGTGAAACACCGATGATATTTAATCCTTTTGGATGATATTTTTTATAGATTTCCACTACAAAAGGATTTTCGGCACGACAAGGACGACACCAAGAAGCCCAAAAATCAATAACGGTTACTTTGCCCATTGCTTCTTTAAGAGACAACATTTTTCCTTCAGGAGTTGGCGCTTTAAAATCAGGTGCTACGCTTCCCTCAGAAGTAGCTGCTTTGGATTTAATCAATTTATAGGCATTGCTTACATTTGATATTTTTTTAGTGTCTTCGCTAAAAGTATCATATATCTTGAGCAGTTTGTTGTAATTTGGTTCTGATTTGTCAAACGAAACGGCTTCAAAAACCAATGCACCAACTAAATTATCTTTGTTATCGGCTACAAATTTGTATTCGTATTCATGTTTTTCATCTTCAATTCCATAATATTTTTGAAGGATGTCTTCTTGTTCTTTTTGGGTGCCTTTTTGTTTGGCAGCCTGAAAAAGTTTGCCTAGTCTGTCTTCTCTTTTTCTAAATTCCATCACTTTGTCTAGATAATCATAAAACTTTTTGTTGAGCCCTTCGCTTACAACAGCAGATTTTCTAATGTGTTGCGCATTGATGTCAGCGTTGATGTTTTGGCCTTTTTCTAAGATAAGCGGTAAATCACTGGGCACGCCGGTTACGCGTAAATACATAAGTTCCGGTTTGTCGATTTTTGCTCCTATAGTAAAATGACCTTCCTTCATCATTGTTGAATCAACGGTTACGGGTTTTGTGCCTTGATATTTTATAAGTTTTACATCGGCATTGTTGCCACCAACTTGTGTGCCGTTGATGGTGACATTATAGTCTTTTTTTGCTTCTTTATTGCCACATGAGTATAACAATACTACACTGAACAATACAATCATTAATTTTTTCATCTGTTTATTATAATTAAATTTTGGCAAATATACTAAAAAACCTACAATGCTAAACCTAATAAATAGTTAAAAATATTTTTGTAAATACAATCATTTGTTATATATTTAACAACTCAAAAAAAAGTAGTCTTTATGCATCAAAAGGAACAGATTTTTAATATTCCCAATTTTTTTTCCATGTATAGATTATTATCCGTTCCGGTCTTGGCTTATATAGTTTATTTAGGATATGAAAATATTTTTTTCTACGGATTTTTATTCAGCATTTTTACCGATGCGCTTGATGGTTTTATAGCCAGAAAATTCAATATGCAAACAAGGTTTGGAGCTAAATTGGATTCCATTGCTGATTTTGCAATGTATTTATTGGCTATGTATGCCTTGATTCATTTTAAGTGGTCGGTTTTGTCCGATTATAGCATTAGCTTTTTCTTGATTATCTTTTATTATTTGTTTATCGATATTTTTTCTTTGCTGAAGTTTAAAGAAATTTCAAGTTTGCATCTAATTATTTCTAAAATAAACGGGGTGGTACAAGCATTGTTTTTTTTGCTTCTGTTTGGCCTTGGATTTAATCCGTATTTCTATTGGTTTATGTTTTTTTTAGCAAGCATTGGATTTGTTGAAAATGTATATTATCTCATAAAAATAAAAGAAATGCGCTCGGATATAAAGGGTTATCTTTGGCAGAAATTTCATTCAAATCATTAAAAAAATATGTCTAAAAAATCTATTGTTTTATTGGTCTTTTTAGCTGCTTTATTTACCATAATTTCTTGTAAATCTCATAGGGAATTAAATGAAAAACAAGTGGTTAAGAAAGAATCAGCAAGACTTAAATTTAATAAAATATATAAAAAATACAAGGGTGTGCCGTACCTGTATGGTGGGACAACATCTCGTGGTTTTGATTGTTCGGGATTTGTGCAACGCGCTTATATGGAAGCTTATAAAACCAGATTGCCACGTACGACAAAATCGATGATGAAAGCCGGTTCAAAAGTTGCCAAAAATAAATTAAAAATCGGTGATCTTGTATTTTTTCACCCGACCAGAAAATATTATCACGTAGGTATTTATATGGGAAAAGGTCTTTTTATGCACGCTTCGAGCTCCAAAGGGGTGAGGATGTCTAAATTGTCGCTTTCTTACTGGCAAAAATCTTATGTTACAGCGCGAAGGTTTTTGTAGGATTTTTATATAATACCCATAAATTCAGAGACCAATTTCATCAAGATAGCTGTTAAAATAGCACCAAAAGTTCCGACCACATAACCAACTACCGCCAACATAACGCCGACCGAAGCAAGCGATGGGTGAAAACCTGCCGCTACAATAGGGGCAGAAGCAGCACCGCCCACATTGGCTTGGCTACCCACAGCTAAAAAGAAATAAGGTGCTCTAATCATTTTGGCGACAAAAATCAAGAGTAAAGCGTGAATGCTCATCCATATAATCCCGATAAAAATAAGCCCGGGATTTTTAAGAATTTCTACTAAATCCATTTTCATACCGATGGTCGCGACCAATATATATATGAATAAACTCCCTATTTTGGAAGCGCCAATTCCTTCATAATTCTTTATTTTTGTATAAGAAAAAACAATGCCGACTGTTGTTGATAGGCTAATCAACCAAAAAAATTGTGAACCTAGAAATGATAAAAAAGAACTTTTCTTGGCTATATATGGAAAATTAGCTTTTAAGAAACTAGAAATTTCTGTTCCACCCCAATAAGCCATTGCTACTACAAAAAAGGTGATACCTAGTAAAACGATATAATCGGTAAGCGTAGGGATGCGCTCTACTTTTTTGGCAAAATGTATTACTTTGGCTTTTAATCTCTCAATGGCTGAGGTGTCTGCCTTTAACCAACGGTCTATTTTTACTTTTCTACCGATACCAATTAATAATAATGCCATCCACAAATTGGCAACAAAAATATCGACTAGAACCGTAGCGCCATATTTTTGGGGATTGTATTTATAGATTTCTAACATAGCCGACTGATTGGCGCCACCACCAATCCAACTGCCTGCTAAGGTTGATAAACCGCGCCATAAAGCATCAAAACCGGTACCGGCAACCGTTTCGGGCGAAATGCTTCCCACGATGAGCAAGGCTATAGGACCGCCAATGATAATGCCAATCGTACCGGTAATAAACATAATCAATGCTTTTGGTCCTAGTCTAAAAACACCTTTTAAATCGATACTCAAGGTCATCAAAATAAGTGAAGCAGGTAATAAAACCCTGCTGGCAATGGTATATAAGTGTGATTTATGAACTACTTGTATTCCATTTTCAACTGTTTTCCATTCCGAAGCGATGATGTGTGTAGAACTTAAAACGGCAGGCAACACATAGGCGAGCAAAAGGGCAGGAACAATTTTGTAAAATTTTTGAAATAAACTGTTTTTACTTGCACTTGTATAAAAAATAAGGGCTAACAGCCCCATCAATAAACCGAATACGATAATATCATTGGTAAAAAAAGGAGATGTGTCTACAAGTTTCTGTCCGGAATGCTCCATAATTGATAAAATTTTAAGTCTCGCAAATATAGTAAAACATTTTTGTAAAAAAAATTTGCCTGCTTGCGTATTTGTTTATATCTTTGATTGATTAAGATTAAGCTAATCAATTTTTTTTCTATAAATTTTAAATTATTAATAAATGAATAAACTATTAATTCTATTTTTATCAATCATTTTTCAAGTAAGTTGGGCACAAAATAGCAGGATGATAATTCCATCCGAAATACCGCAAAGAACTTTTGTGCAAATGAAAGAAATGGGGATGAAACTCAATGCAGATGATATTTATAGCGCCGAAAAACCAAGTATGAACGATGCTGTAATTCAATTTAATGGTGGATGTACGGGTGAAATTGTTTCAGCTTCGGGTTTGATTTTGACAAATCATCATTGCGGATACGGTGCCATTCAAGCACACTCTACCTTTGAACACAATTATGTCAAAGATGGTTTTTGGTCTATGAGCAATGCAGAAGAATTACCCAATCCGGGTATGTATGTTACATTTGTTCGTAAGATAAAAGAGGTTACCGATGTCGTTTTAAAAAATGTAGCAGATGATATGGATGAAAATTTGAAACAATCTGTTATCCAGAAAAATATTAATGCTTTAAAGAAATCTTTGCCACATAAAAAATGGCAAGAAATAGAAGTGAAGTCTTTTTATGCCGGCAATAAATATTACGCCTTTACCAAAGAGAATTACACCGATATTCGATTGGTAGCAGCGCCGCCGTCGTCTATCGGAAAATTTGGGGCTGATACCGATAATTGGATGTGGCCGCGTCATTCGGGAGATTTTTCAATTTTTAGAATTTATGCCGATAAAAATAATCATCCGGCAGCTTACAGTCCTGATAATGTGCCTTACAAATCGGATAAATATTTTAAAATTTCTATCAAAGAAATCCGACAAGGGGACTTTTTTATGGTCTATGGTTTTCCGGGACGTACCAATGAATATTTACCGGCTGTAGCTGTAGAACAAAAGGTCAATGTGCTCAATCCGGCTCGAATAGAAACCAGAAAGAAAACTTTGGATGTTATGAAGTCATTTATGCAAAAAAATGACACCATAAAACTTAAATACACTTCAAAATTTGCCAGAATAGCCAATTATTGGAAAAAGTGGATTGGTGAAAGTTTGGGCATTAACAAAACCAAAGCCGTTGATAAAAAGAAAAAATTTGAAAAAGAATTTTTGCTGTTGGTTAAGTCTAAAGGTTTGGACAAGAGTTATTTAGGCTTGTTCAAGGAGTTTGACGATTTATATAAACAGAACAAAGAAATCGCATTGGCACGTGATTATTTTGTCGAGATTGCTTACTTGAACATCGATTTGTTAAAAAGGTCTTTTAATTTATACAACTTGCAAAAAATCTACGAATCTAAAGGAAAACAAGTCTTTAAAGAAAAAAGAGATGAATTTGCAAAAAAAGTGGCGGGAAGTTTTAAAAACTATGATTCGAAAGTAGATTTGGAATTGTTTAAAACTTTGATGCAATTATATATCGATAAAATGCCGGCTGAATATTTGAGAGAGGACTTGAAAGATGTAGATGTCCAAAAACTTGCCAATCAGATATATAGTACCTCTGTGTTGAATGACGCTGCTTCTTTGACAAAATTATATCAAAAAAATCCTAAAAAATTTAATAGAATACTCAATGAAGATGTTGGATATCAATTTGCCAAAAAACTCATTGATAATTATTACAATTCAATCGCACCGGATTATAATGCCCTACATAATAAAATCAGCAGCTTGCAACGAAAATATATGAAAGGGATTACGTTGACATTGGATAGATTGCCTTTCCCTGATGCAAATAGTACTATGCGCATTTCTTTTGGAAAAGTGAGTGGTTATGAGCCACGAGATGCTATTTACTATTACCCGATTTCACATCTTTTGGGTGTCATGGAAAAATATATCCCCGACGATTATGAGTTTGACGTGCCCAAAGAATTGATAAAGTTGTTTGAGAAAAAAGACTACAAACCCTATTCTCATTCCGGATATATGCCTGTAAATTTTTTAGGAACGGCACATACAACAGGTGGAAACTCAGGTAGTCCTGCAATAAACAAAGAAGGCGAGATGATTGGCATAAACTTTGATAGGGTATGGGAGGGAACGATGAGTGACCTGTATTACGACAGAAAAATATGCAGAAATATAATGGTTGATATTAGATATGTATTATTTATTATCGACAAGTTGGGTAAAGACCGGCGATTAATTCAAGAAATGAATATTGTAAAATGATATGCTATTAATTAAATAAAGATAATATGAAACTTCTCAATAAATTTAACGGTTTTTTATGGCTAATGCTACTAATAGGGTTGGCTTCATTTGCGCAGAAAAAAAATGTAAATGAACTGGGGAATAAAGTTTTCACCATATTAAAAAGCGATAATCCCGATGGATTGGTGAGTCTATTTTCAGCTTTGGCTACTGATGACCAAAAGGCAGATATTATGAAATCTTTTTTGGAGTTAAAATCCAAATTACAAGAAAAAAGTGATTTCCAAAATTTAAAACTATTAAATTCCGGTGAATTGTCCAACCAAAAGATGTTTATGGTGTTATCCGATAAGAAAAAGTTTTTTGTTGTAAAAACTCAAACAATAAATATGCATATTAGTGACAAATTTGTTTTGGCTTCTAATAAGATAAGTACAGACTTGGCTTTAGGACAAAAGATTTTTAAAATAAAATGTTATTCATGTCACGGTAGATACGGACAAGGTGGTTTGGGGCCAAATTTGATTGACAAATATTGGAAGTATGTCGATAAAGAAAAGGATATTAATAAATTAATCACTGAAGGAAAAAAAGGTACAATGATTATGTCTTATAAGAATTTTTTGACACCCAAAGAGATTGATGAAGTTGTTTTATATATAAAAGCTATGAATGGTAGGAAA